>NZ_CANCWQ010000032.1:0-18720 GCF_947381555.1 Limosilactobacillus pulli | reverse complement strand
GATTCCATGTTTATTTAAGTAAGCATTTCATACAGAGAAGGATTTTCAAAAGTACACAAAATTATTGACACTCTCAATCCTTGAGATGGTCAAAAAAAACAGCGATGTCAAAACGACATCGCTGTTTTAAATACTCCGGCAGTCAGACTCGAACTGACGACAACCTGATTAACAGTCAGGTGCTCTACCAACTGAGCTATGCCGGAATGACTTAACAAATAAGTACTTAATTATACTAACACATAATTTAGAAAATGCCAGTAAAAAACAGAAAAAAGTCAAAAAATTTTTAAAAGACTAATTAACCGCGTTGCAATGGCATCCAGGACGTGCCTACTAATTGGTTGGTATGGAAGTGATTGGGATCATGTTAAAATAAACTGATTATAATAAGGGAAGTGATTCAATGGCGATTTCTGCAGTTGAAAAAAGGGTTTGGGAGGCCCTGGCCAAAATTATTGACCCCGAACTCGATGTAGGGATCGTTGATTTGGGGTTGATCTATGAAGTTGAGGTAGATGCAGCCGGTGAATGTTTGATCAAAGTGAGTCCGACGACGCCAAGATGTCCATTAAGTAGCTTTTTGCAAAATAACATTGAAAAAACCGCCAGCCAGGTCGAAGGCGTGAGTCATGCGCGCGTTCAATTGGTTTGGTATCCAGTCTGGACGATCGCCAGAATGTCAGATTAGGCAAGAGCAAAGCTGGGAATTGGAGGATCGTTTCATGAACGAAAAGACGGTTGATTTTAACGTACCAGTACAGCAGCTGGCCAAACAAGACAAGGAATTTGTGAGCATCATGGTCGAGGCCGGCTTTGATAAGATTAAAATTCCCGGGATGCTGGAGACGGTTAGCCGTTTCGTTACGATCAATCGGGGATGTTTGGCAATGAACATTGAAAAACAGCACGTAATCAATGTTTTCAAGGCCTATGGATATGAGGTGATCAATAATGACTGAAAATAAGCTAGCCATTCAGCGTCAAAAGCAATTAGTCGAGATTTTGAACCTTTTAAGCGACGGCGGTGATTTTGATCAGGCCAAGCAGATGTTTGATAAAGCCTTTGATAACGTTGATGTGGAAGAGATTACGTCAGCGGAACGACAGCTGATTGCAAATGGTCTACCACCACAAGAAATTTAGCGGCTATGCGACGTTCACGTGGCATTGTTTCAAGATGCCATTGCACCAACCAAAACTACGCCGGCCTTTGAAAAACCGGGCCATCCTGTTCATACGTTAAAACTGGAAAACAAGATCATTCAGTCACTGATTAACGATGAACTGCTGCCGTGCCTGAAAAAATGGCAACAAGACGGTAAGAACAATGAGTACCTTCAGCGCATGACGACCGCGTTACGTGATTTGAGAACCATTGATTGTCATTATGCACGCAAAGAAAATACAATCTTTCCATTGATGGACAAGTATGGGATTACTGCTCCGCCTAAAGTTATGTGGGGTTTTGACAATGAGATTTGCCAAGCTATCAATCATGCCTATCAGTTGGTTTTAAAGCGGCCATTGCCTGACAAATATGAGATAGAAGCAGCAGTTGAAAAGGCAGCCCAGGGCGTTTTAGCGATGATTGTCAAAGAAGAAGACATCATGATTCCAATGCTGGCTGAAGTGGCTACACCAAAGGACTGGCAAGCCGTTAGGGTCGATGAGGATGCAATTGGCTATACATTAATCTCAAATCCAATTAATTGACAACCGACTGCTGAAGAATAGGCGAAATGCGCTGAACAACCGCAAAACTCAGCCTTGGCTCAGCAACTTAATCAAATGGCACAGAGTTTGGCGGCCGTTGATTCCCAGGTCAATCATACAAATAATACCAATTATGAAGATGATACTGATCCAAATAACCAAGCCGCTGCTGATGATCAAATCGTTCAGTCGGTTAATGAGAATGCCAGAATTGACCTAAAAACTGGTCGCCTGAGTCCTGAAGAGTTATTTGAGATTTTTAGACTGCTGCCGGTTGATCTGACGTTTGTCGACAGAGAAGATAAGGTGCGCTGGTATTCAGACATTCCGGACCGCCTCTTTCTCCGGGCCAAAAGCGTGATCGGCCGTTCAGTGTACAACTGCCATCCCCCCAAGGCATTGACTAAGGTCAAGCGGATTTTGACCAGTTTTCATGAAGGAACCAGCGATCGTGAAGAATACTGGTTTAATCTGCATGGCGAAAAATTCATTCATATTGAATATATCGCTGTCTGACGGGATGATGGAACCTATTTAGGATATCTGGAAGTAGGACAGGATGCCACGTATCTACGGGGACTGACTTGTGAAAAACGACGCTAAGGATAGCGACGGCAAATTTCAGATGTTGGCAATGAGTATCAGACATTTATTAATCGTTTCACAAAGTTGCGTTTGTGAATATGAATAAACAAAACATTAAATTGATAATCGGTTAGCAAGTGAAAATGAATCAGAATACTTTTTTAATTTCACAAACTGAGCTATAATAAAGACAATCCTAAAATTTATGTTTAGCAGTTGTTGTCTAATAGAAGGTGAGGTTATTAGCATGACGATTCAAAAAGTAACGATTGCCGGTGCCGGAACGCTGGGCAGCCAAATTGCCTACCAAAGTGCGCTGTGCGGCTATCAGGTTAAGATCTGGAATCCACATCCAGAACGGGCTGAAAAACGAATCGCGGCTTTACGCCCATTGTACAAGCATGATTTGAAGCTGACTGATGAACAGTTTGATGCTGGACTGAAAAATATCGAGTCAATTACCAACGATTGGCAGACTGCCTTTAACGATGCCGATCTGGTAATCGAAGCCGTACCAGAAAATCTGGATATGAAAAAGGACTTTTATGCCCAGCTATGCCAGGTCCTGCCTAAGGATGCCATTATTGCCAGCAACTCATCGACCTACGTGCCAAGTCAGCTGGTTAAATTGGTTGATCGTCCCGAAAAATTCCTGCACCTGCATTTTGCCAACCATATCTGGGTCTTTAACACTGCCGAGATTGTGGGCAATGAAAAGACCGATCCAGCCATTATTGATGAGGTTGTGGCCTTTGCCAAGGGAATCAAGATGCTGCCAATTGTCTTGAAAAAAGAGCAGCATGGCTACATCATGAATGCATTGTCGGTACCGTTCTTAAATGCAGCTCTGGGACTCTGGGGCAAGGGCGTGGCTGACCCAATTACAATTGACAAGGACTGGATGAATTCAACCGGTTCGCCAATGGGACCATTCATGTCAATGGACGTGATCGGTCTGCGGACGGTTTGGGCCATCTTCAGTTCGCATGCCGACACGCCAGCGCAAAAAGCAATTGCCGATAAGCTCAAAGCGATGATCGATGCTGGTCATTATGGCGTTGAGGCCGGTGAAGGGTTCTATACGTATCCGCACCCTGCCTATGAAGATCCCAACTTCTTAAAAGAATAGCAATTTAAAAGGCAGATCACTGAAATGGTGATCTGTTTTTGATTTGATTTAGTGGCACAAATTGATATTTAAATGGCATGATTGGATATTTATCTTTAGGGAATGATCGCTTATGATGGATCTACAATCAAACATAAAGGTGGCAAGACAACGAACCATTTTATAATCGATGGCCGCTATGAAGATCTGTCGCGCTACTATGGCTTGGATCCACATGCTGTTTTGCGGTGGGCCGAACTGCCAGCAGCTATTTGTCAGCTTTAATGCAGGCATGTGGAACTATTTTGAACCAGAATTAACCAAGCGTCTGGCTGATCTTGAAATTGACGATTCAATCTCAGCGCGCGTCCGCAGTGCACTGGCAGAGCTTTTGCCAAGCGGTGAGACCACGATTGATGATGTTGCTCATGAGTTGGGGATTTCCAAGCGGATACTGCAGCGCAAGCTCAAGGAAGAAAAAACGACCTTTCAAAAGTAGCTCAACAGTACCCGGGAAAGTCTAGCCGTTCATTATTTGAAGAATACTGATATGACCGCTGGTGAAATTGCGTTTTTGTTAGGCTATCAAGAGCTGAACTCATTTTTAAGAGCTTTTTCGCTATGGACAGGTCGGGCCAGACCAGATCGTTTCTGAGTATCGAAGTCAAAAATAAAATAACCTTAAATAAAGAAAATGAGGCTGGGAATAAACTCAATCTCTTAACTACCTTACAGATAATTATACTTCAGCGCAGTAGCTGGCTGGCAATTCAAACGCTGATAAATCAACGTTTGACCAACCTAGCCATCCTTGCGGAGGTTCGAAGAAAAACGCCGAAATCGTCTTGTACCGATTTCGGCGTTTTTTCTCACTCTCATTTTTCGATTTTAGAATTCTATACCGGTTTTCGTCACTTGGTGTTTAATACTAATCGGATCGTGTAGTCTAGCAGTCGTGCGTTTTGCTGGCTGCTGATGTCGTACTGAAGCCTTCTTGCAGATCCAGAAGTTCTAGGTTGTCCGTCATTATACGTTGTTCACTAACCATCGGCATCGTAAAGTACGTTTGATTGAAGCGGACCTCCATGTTGGCATCCAATTGTGGTTCAGTGTAGTCTTTGTACCAAACCGTCCCCAGATTGGAGGTCAGAGAGGCATTAAAATCAGGCAGGTCAACGTCTTGATTAACTAAAATCAATTTGAAGTTGGCATCCAAAGAGCAGTTGCCCAGTTTTGAAAATGGACCAACGCCATCATCGAAGTCCAGAATCAATTTTGAGGTTGGTTTGATGTATTTTTGCAGCCGTTGCTGAGCTTGGGGGGAAAATGTAAGTTGCATGATGAATACCTCTCATTCAATTTTTTACTAGCTTATACTTATTTTTAGTAAGTGTAAATTAAAATGCTCAATAAAAATTCCCCGTTTCAAGATTAGAGACGGGAATTGGCTTAAAAAGAACTGCGAATCGTAATCATAATTGTCATCATTAATGCCAAAATCATAAAGCCTTCTGAAAAGACATTGGCCAACAAGGCACAGGTACAGTTGATAAAAAACAGCCCCAAGCTGGCGGCAAAAGCCACAAAGCCCATAGTAAACAGGGCTCGTTCATGGTTGACGAGCTTCTGACAGCGCTGCAGGCTGCGGGCAGGCAGCTGCCGGCGCACAAAAAAGATAATGCCGCTGGCTAAAAGCAGAGTCGCGATGCAGAGTCCATAAGACAAAATAATCGTAGATGCTGACTTCATTTAAAGATTGGATGTAAGCCACGCTGGAGCATGGTGCCTTTCATTTAAAATTTGTTGATTATCTTAGCAGAAAGCCGGTCAAATCACAAATATGAAGGAAATGTGAAGCCAGATTCCAACAGGTGCCAATTGTTTTAAATTGTTAATTAAAACAAAATTAATAATGGAGATTGTCCAAATCAACAATCATCGCTGATTATCCTGCTAGGTAAATAGACAGCTGCCGCTGGGAAAAATATTCACGTCTGAAGAAAAAATCATAGGTTGACTAATTAGCGAGATAATAGGATATTGTTATGATTGATAATAAAATGAAGAGTCTTTAACTAAATAATTAGAATCGATCATTATGCCCAAACTTGAAGGCGGATCCAAATCGGCGGAGGGAGCTATGAATTGTGAGTAGGGTTTGCGTTGCGCGTTTGATTATGATATTTTCTGGAAAACTTGTCATTATGCTGGGCAATGAGTGGGAGTGGAGATTGTTCAGCAAGTGGCTGTAAAGAGGGATATTGTGAATGAACGTCTAGTTAGACTAATAAATCCGGCTACACATCGTTATCTGACCATTGACGACCGGATTTTGCGGACAGTCGATCAAAAACAAGCGTTGGTGGTCAGTAAAGAAGTTGGACAACATCTGCTCAAAAAGGTCAATCGAATTGCCGAGGCGATGGCGCAGGCTAATGGTACAAATTTAAACCAATACCAGCTGGAAAGAGTACCGCTTGCCTATATTGAGCTGGGCAGTGATGATTTGGATGCCTTGATTGAAACGGCACAACTCTTAGGATGTTCGTATCAGCACGCTGCAAATCTAATTAAACGTCAAAAAATCAAGTACGCCGATCATTTGGTGCTTCAACAATATTACGGCTTATCGATACCGCATAAGATCAAATAAAAGGCAATCTTGAAAGCGGTTATACAAAAGTCTATACTTGGCTTATCGAACGCATTGCATTTTGAAAGAAGGAATGATCATGCTATTTGATAAGGCAATTGTTAGAACGCCTGGCAAGTCGGTCGTTGACGGGATCGATGACTATGCTGACGCTGGTAAGCCAAGCTATGAAAAAGCCCTGGCTGAGCACCATGCCTATGTTGAGCTGCTCAAAAAACTCGGTATTGCGGTTACGGTTTTAGAGCCGTTAGAACAGTTCCCTGACTCTTGTTTTGTTGAGGATCCAGCCGTTGTCTTTGATGATTTTGCGGTCGTTACCAATCCAGCGCGCAGTACGCGACAAGCCGAGCGAGAATTTATTCGACCAGCACTTGACCAATTCTTTGAACCAGACCAGATTTTTGAAATTAAGGCACCGGGAACCCTGGAAGGTGGGGATGTGATGCCGGTTGATGATAATCTGATTTATGTAGGGCTTTCGGCACGGACCAATCAAGCTGGAATTGATCAGTTTGCCAAGATTGCTGAAATGTTTGGTAAGACCGTCAAGGCAGTCCCTGTTGAAAAAGTACTGCATTTAAAGACGGGTACGACTTACATGGGTAACAATAAGCTCTTGGTTTCTGGTGAATACATCGACAGTCCATACTTCAAGGACTTTGATCAGCTCAAGGTACCAGCCGGTGAGGATTATGCCGTTAACTGCATCAATACCGGCAATGGCGTGATTATGCCCGCTGGATTCCCCGGCGTTCATCAGCTGCTGGCTGAAAATGGCTTTAACGTATATGAAACCGATATGTCAGAGTTTGCCAAGATTGATGGTGGTCTGACCTGTCTATCGCTGCGCTTCCGTTAATCATAAACTAAAAGGCACGCCATCAAGCTAAGACTTGACGGCGTGCTTTCTCTTTTATATTAAAAAGGTATCCCACCTTCGTTTTGGAATGTCACGATTGCGCCGTGGCAGGATCCTTTTAAAGTTGAAATACCAAATAAATTTAACACTGATTATTTTACGACTGTTAATGAATACGATCAATCTTTTATTGAAAAGACTTCGATCTTAGTTTGGCTTAATTGACTATTGGGGTAAAATTTCTGCCAATCGCTTGATACCCGTGGGGATGTCGCTTTCTTTAACCGGGGCCAATGACAGACGAAGATGATCGTGTGGAGCTGCATGAATATAATAACGATCGCCGTTTTCTACCAAGACGCCAACTCGGCGGGCGGCCGTACAAAATTCAGCGGCTGACATGGGCAGATTGAGTTTGAGCCAAAACCACACGGCCCCTTCGCTTTTCTGCCAGGACAGCTGATCACCAAACGATTTGCTCAGTAAGCGGTCAGCCAGTTGATATTGATGATGATAGGCCAGTTTTAGGCTTTCAAGATGCTTGCGCCATAGTCGATTTCTTAAATAATAGTCAAAGATGCGCTGCGAAAGACCTGACGTTGAGATATCGGCAATTCGCTTGACACCGGCAAAGTTTTCGATCAGGCGCGTTGGTGATACCAGATAGCCCAGTCGCATTCCCGAAGCAAAGATCTGTGAAAGACTGCGTACGTAAATGATGCGGTCATCGGGGTCATTTTCTTTCATGGCATGCAGCATATTGCTGTCGTATGCCAAACCAGAGCCATAGTCATCTTCAATGATCCAAAAGTCATAGTAATGTGCCAACCCTAAAATGCGGGTTTTTTCGCGTCTGCTTAGCGAATAGGTGGTTGGATTTTGCAGATTGGGCATTAAATAAAGAATCTTGGGCTGAATGATGCGGAGCGTTTTTTCCAGTTCATCAATCATTGTGCCATGATCAAAGTTGAGTCCAATCACCTTGGCACCGCACGCTTTAAACGCGTCAACGGCCCCGGGGTAGGTTGGATTTTGGACCATTACGCAGTCGCCTTGCCTGATCAGTGCCCGTGCACAAATATCGATGGCCTGCTGCGAACCAGAAGTGATTTGAATGTTTTGTGGTGCGGTCTGAATCCAGCGCTGAGCCAATTCGGCAGCGATTGACTCGCGCAAGGGATAGTAGCCCATTTCATCTTCAATCAAAAAGGCATGCCCACCGTCACGATCCAAAATATGGTTGACTGCCTGCTTAAAAGCCGTCGTGGAAAAACGATCGGGATTTAGCGAATAGCTGGCAAAATCAATGACCGACTGATCCAAACCTTGTGCATTTTCAGCATCCAGATGCGGCAAACGCGGGATGGCAGATTGATCCGGCAGTGAATTGGCCATGCCTTCTTGCACAAAGCTACCTGATCCGCGGCGGCTGATGATATAGCCATTTTTTTCCAGTTCACGATAGGCGCTGACGACCGTTCCTGGATTGATGCTCAGTGTCTTGGCCAAAACGCGGACGGCTGGGAGCCGGCGATTGGG
This sequence comes from Limosilactobacillus pulli, assembly GCF_947381555.1. Taxonomy (NCBI): domain Bacteria; kingdom Bacillati; phylum Bacillota; class Bacilli; order Lactobacillales; family Lactobacillaceae; genus Limosilactobacillus; species Limosilactobacillus pulli. Next base: position 10,260 of record NZ_CANCWQ010000032.1, on the reverse strand, counting down.
AGCCAATTGACCATTAATGATCTGACTGCGCAAGGTCGCGTAAAGCTGGGCATAAAGCGGCTCTTTGGCATGACGATTCAGTTTAATACTGTCGATGGCAGTGGTGGGCAATGTGAATTCCCCCTTGCTTTAATTCTTATTGAAGGTATTTTACTGGGTAAATGCAGATATGATTCGCAGATGATTGTTATGCCAGGTGAGGGCGTGGTTTTGGCGGTCTTGATCTCGTTGATTTTTACGCATGATCTAAAAGGCGTGCGAGAAGGAACGATTCTGTCCGTGCTGTTTACCGGTCGCTGGGTTGACTGGTTTCAACAACATGATTTTTCTTGGGACGGTTCTTGACCAGTGAAAGCTAACTGTTAAAAGAGAGTAAGAAAAAACGGCGAAAATTAGCTGGCTACCGATTTTTACCGTTTGAACTACCACCTAGCTGCTGCACAGGGGTATTGTGATCTAAAAGTAGTTAAAAGGTTGAGTTGATTTCTAGCCACTTAAAAAATTAGGCAATCTTGTTCTCATTTTTGATGGCAAACTTACGAAAATATGGCAAGGCAAAAGCAACCTTACCAGGTTTAGGATAATTAACGATCTGGCTTTCGATCAAATGCTGCAGACAGATCGGAGCTGCCGTGCTGGTATCGTTGATTTGTTCTTTTAAGAAGCGTTCATCGATGGTCTCATCCATCTCGTGGGCCATGATCTCGATGACTTCGCGATCACCCATCGTCAGTTCATTAACGATCGGTAGGTAGGCATCGTTAAACAACTGATTTTGTTAGGCTGGCAGCAATTGACTTAAAGAGGTCTGATCGATTTTTTGGGTATTGCTTTCCCATACCAGTGAGTCCAGGATCTGAAAGGCATAAGCATAGCCACCGGTTGCCTGGGCCATTATTTTTAAGACTTGCGATTCAATGATGCGGTGTCCTTTGGTAAAAATTTGCTGATAGCTTTTAGCGACCGTATCAAGATCAAGCAAGGGCAAGGTTAGACGCTGACTGTTTTGAACCAGTGATGAAAAGTTTTCATCGCCCAAAAACTGTGGCATACGGCTGGCACAGCTGCAGAAGCTTTAGCAAAGCATCAGTAGGATGATTGGCCTCGTCAACCGTGATGAAAAGTTGCTGCTGATGCTTGGCGTCTCAACGTATTTGGCAAACATCTCACTGGGCGTGTCGTAGCTGAGACTGTCTAATTTCTCGCTAACTGTGGCACTGGCTTGATAATAGATTGCACCCACCAGTGTACTGAAGAAATCATCACCTAATTCCAGATCAATTGTGATCCAATCGTTACGATCCAACATGGCATCCCCCAGATCGTTTAAAAAGACGGTTTTGCCGCATCCCCGTGGCCCGTCAACAAAAACTGGCAAAAAGGCCCCATGCAGCTGATCGGCCTGATCAAGCAATTTTTGCTGCAGTACGGGACGTTTGATGCAACTGGGTGAGATATTGCCAAATCCCGGATTAAATGGATTAATCATTTTTACCCCTCATTCTGACTGAATTTGCTTTTATTGTAGCTTGACGATTCGACCAAGACAAGTTAATGGGACAGATATCAATAAGTGATTATCAAAAATACAGAAACCGCTTACAATAAACATATGTGATTATAAACGGAAAGGTATCAAGCTATGAAGGTTGAAATCATACCAGTTACCGCATCAAAACAACAAGACATTGTTACGCTGCAAGAGATTGCTACCAAATCATTTACCGCAATGTTTGGTCCGTACCATGAACCGCAAGCCGTCAAGACATATACGGATGAAACATACGCGCTGCCAGTACTGATTAGAGAGCTCAATGATCCGGATAGCCGCACTTATTTTTTAAAACTTAACGACACGCCGGTTGGCTACTTAAAACTAAATTGGCGGATGGCACAGACGGATCAGGTTTTTGAAAATGCTATGCAGCTGCAGCGCATCTATCTGCTGCCTGAATACTGGAATCAGCATCTAGGCAGCTATTTGATGGACAAGGCATTAGATGAGGCCAAAAAATCGAGGGTTAAGACAGTTTGGTTGGGTGTCTGGGAGCATAACGATCGGGCAAGGCATTTTTATGAGCGTTATGGCTTTAAAAAGGCTGGTTCACATACGTTTGTAATAGGTCAGGATCGCCAGACCGATTACTGGTATGCGCTGCAACTGGATGAATAAACAAGAGGCTGGAAATAAAGTCTCAAAATAGAAAAATGGCTGAAGATTACGTTACTTAAGACGTTGATCCTCGGCCATTCCTATTATTAAAGTTGTTTTATTTTTTCAGAAAAATTAGTTTTTCCCAACCTCTTTTATTATTTTCTATTCGATGCGGGTCAGATACTGGCTGGGCAGTTCATCGCAAAGCCAAACCTGATCATTGCCAATGTAAAAGTTGATCCCGTCTTGGTTGGCACGGGCGGCATCGACTTTTAAGATGGCCGGAAACTGATCGTGGCGCTGACCAACCTGTCTCGCCATGGGGATAGTGGCTGAAAGATGCACGTATTGGTGGCCCATTGGCAGTAGTCCGGTTTGATTGATACTGTCCAAAAAACGTCTGGCCGTACCATGGTATAAAATATCAGGCGGTGTCGCTGCCGGATGCTGAATGATGCCAGGCAGTGAGTGACCATACAGCGCACAGATCAGATCGCCTTTAATTTTAAAACGCTCCTTGTCGCTATTTTGAATAATGTTTTCAAGATCGGCGATGGTAGCCGGCGGATTGAGATGATGAATATGATTCAACGCCTGCAAAAGATCGCTGATTTTGGTATAGCCATATTCATCAAGGTGCAGGCCGTATTTTTGAGGATTGTGTCTGAGCGCATAAGAAATCTTTTTGGAAAGATAGATAGATCGCTGCATGAAAAGACCTTCTTTACTGGAATTCTAATAATAAGCATAGGGCATTGATTATAGTCAGATAAGCTGATAGTTTCCATTAATCAATTCACACACTATGATAAAATGATTAGAAAAAATATCAGAATGAAACATTACAAGCAAGAATCGATGTTTTTGCTAATGCAAATATTACTGGCTGACTAGGCGTTGGCCATTTTTTATTATCAAAATTATGAGTTTTTATGAAGTTGAATGAATCAATAAAATACTTGTCGCAACGGAATTATCGGATTTAAATCGTTTGAAAAAGCAGATCGATTTATTTACTGAATTTATTCGATGAAGTTTGAAGCTTTGCGAAAGGCAATGGTATGCTCAAGATGTTTATTGAAATCGTTTACAAAGGAGCGTGATGGGGTTTTTAAGAGGCGACAGTGATCAATTAAGCCAGAAAAACTGTCAAATCGAGCTGCTTGATAAAATTTATGTAGAAGATGCCGGGAGCATTTACGATTCTGTTTTTCTTAACAGTAATCTCAGTAATGCTCACATGGTGCGTTCCAGCCGGCAGCTATTCTAAACTGCAGTATACTGGAGGACATCTTCAAGAAACCACTTCACTAGGACAAAAAAAGAACCTGCCAGCCACGCAGGCTACACTGGATAAGCTGCATGTCAAGATCGACATTAAGCAGTTTACGTCCGGCGCTATCAGCAAGCCGGTCTCGATTCCAAATGCCTACAAACGACTTAAACAGCACCCAGCTAAGCTTTACACGCATGGTTGAAGGTACGATGCAGGCAACTGATATTATGATTTTTATTTTCGTTCTGGGTGGTCTGATTGGGGTTGTTAAGGAAAGCGGGGCCTTTGAATCGGGGCTGATGGCCTTAACCAAGAAAACCAAGGGCCATGAATTCGTCTTGGTATTTCTGGTTTCCGTTCTGCTGGTATTAGGTGGTACGCTGTGCGGAATTGAAGAAGAAGCCGTGGCGTTCTATCCAATCCTGGTACCGATCTTCATTGCTATGGGGTATGACTCGATTGTCTGTGTCGGTGCCATCTTCTTGGCCAGTTCGGTTGGTACGACGTTCTCGACGATTAATCCATTCTCAGTCGTAATTGCATCCAACGCTGCCGGAACGACATTTACGCAAGGTCTGACCGGACGGGTGATTGGCCTGGCTGTTGCCACCATCTGCTTGGTTGGCTATCTTTACTGGTACTCCAGCAAGGTCAAGGCTAATCCGGAATTTTCCTATTCTTATGAAGACAAGGAAAAGTTTGACAACATGTGGTCAGTGGTTTCTGATGAAGAAAAGGACCTGACCTTTACCTTTAAGAAAAAGCTTTCACTGACGCTGTTTGCCTGCGCCTTTCCAATTATGATCTGGGGCGTTATGGCTAAGGGCTGGGGCTTCCCCCAGATGGCTTCATCATTCCTTGCCATTGCGATCACTTTGATGTTTATCAACTGCTTTGGTAAGGATGGTCTGGGCGAAACCGGAGTTGTCGATGCTTTTGTCAAAGGTTCGTCTGGTTTGGTCGGTGTATCTTTGATCATCGGTCTGGCCCGTGGGATTAACCTGGTCTTAAACAACGGCTATATCTCAGATACGATTCTGTATGTTTCCTCAGAACTGGTATCACACATGAATGGGGTCTTCTTCATTCTCATGATGATGCTGATCTTCTTTGTCCTTGGTTTTATCGTGCCATCGTCATCTGGTCTGGCTGTATTGGCAATGCCAATCATGGCACCATTGGCCGACACGGTGCACATTCCACGCTACATTGTCGTAACGGCCTACCAGTTTGGTCAATACGCAATGCTGTTCCTGGCACCAACCGGTTTGGTTATGGCAACGCTGCATATGCTGGACATGAAGTATTCACACTGGCTGCGGTTCGTCTGGCCAGTCGTGGCCTTCGTGTTGGTCTTTGGTGGTGCACTGCTGGTAACCGAAGTGCTGATTGCCGGTTAGCAGCTAATAGTAAAAAAGCCTGACAATTTCGTCGGGCTTTTTTTGTGTGGATATATAAAATTGGTCTAAAAAAAGTTAAAATAACGATATTGACATAAATCAAAACTAGGGGAGGATTTTATGAGCAGCAACGCTAAAAAACGTGATCAGAAAGTCTTGATCAAAATTGGCGTGGCCCTTTGCTATGGAGTGCTTTCAGCAATGGCCATCAACATGTTCTTGTCACATGCCAACTCATATTCCGCGGGTCTGTTAGGGGTCTCGCAGCTGCTGCAGGCTTTGTTTTTGCAAGGCGGCGTACATGTCAGCATGAGCCTTTTGGTTGCGGTCTTAAACGTGCCGCTGTTTGTCTTTGCATGGTATGAGTTTGGCTTCAGCTATATTCTGTTTTCCATGCTGGCAGTTGGTTTCAATGTTATATTCCTAAAGTTTATTCCATCAATCACCTTGGTAAACGATCCGCTGACCAACACGATTATTGGTGCCGCAATTTTGGGAATCGGGATTGGACTGTGTTTTAATCAAGGCTTTACAACGGGTGGTTCGGACATCGTTGTAACCTATTGTCAAAAGAAGCTGCATAAAAAGGTTGGGATGCTCAACAACCTGATCAATGGTGCAATCCTGGTGGTTACCGTATTATGCTTTGGGCCCAGCCGGATTGTCTATAGTCTGATTGGGATGCTGGTGACCAGTTTGATGATGGATCATACTTTTGTGCTGCAAGAGGACGTTTCGGTAACGATCTACACCAAAAAACCAGCTGCCGTTTCCAACCAGCTGCGTAATTTCGTGCATGGGGCTACGCTGTTACATGGGACGGGGGTCTATACCAATGAACCAACCGATATTATCTTGGTATGTACGCCTAAGGCACAACTCAACGAACTGCGTAAAATGGTGCATAGCGTTGACCCAGACAGCTTTATCAGCATCTCGCGGGCCGATGTTGAATTCGGCAACTACCAGCATTATTCATTTTAAGCAACTCATTAAGTAACTCAAAAACGCCAAGTCGATTGCGACTTGACGTTTTTTTGACTTTAATTTTAGTGTGGCTTGATACTGAGACGTGCTACGCTATAGGCATCAACGCCACGCATAGCATTGACGACATCTTGCGGTACAACTTCAAACGGCATGCGGTTCATGGTATCGTTTGGCGCACAGGCAGCCTGGCCGACTTTTAATAGATTTTCATCACTAGGATCCTCAATGCCTAATTCGACAAAATTGGTTGGCAGATGCATTTTCTTTAAGAACGCAAAGTGTTTTTCAAAGCGCTCGGTATCAGCCCCTTCCAGCATCAGTTGCGCCAAAATACCAAATGCAACCTTTTCGCCATGCAGCTTGTCATGGACTGGGCCATCAAGCACGCTCAAGGCATCGTTGATAGCGTGGGCTGCTGCCAAGCCGCCAGATTCAAAACCAACGCCGCTCATCAGTGTATTGGCTTCAATAATCCGATCAAAAGCCTTGGTGTCGGTATGGGTAATGGCTGCTGCGTAGGCTTCGTCGCCAAACTTAAACAGTGTATTTTCACATTCCTGGGCAATTGCCAGGCCAACCAGTGTTTGGTGTTCACCCAACATGTTGAGACCATGCGACTTTTTAACGGCCTGGGCTTCGACGTTGGTGGCCAGCGCATCTGCCATGCCGCATGCTAGTAATTTGGCAGGGGCGGTAGCAATGACCTTAGTGTCCACCATTACCAGATCGGGGTTTTGATTGTAAAAACGATAATGATCAAATTCACCGCTGTCTTGATAGATAATAGATAACGGACAGCCGTGAGCATGGGGCATCCGTTGAGGCAACCGTCGGCATGATGACGGTCTTGGCACTTAAATTGTCGGCAATAGCCTTGGCAGCATCAATCGTCTTGCCGCCTCCCAGGCCGATCACCATCTCAACGTGATTATCCAGACCAATTTTGGTAACGCGCTTGATTTCCGTATCGGATGACTCGCCGTTGAACTCAACTTTGGTCACGGTGAAATCGTTGTTGATCAAATAGTCACCCAATTCATTACCTACGATTTTAAGTGAGGTCGGCCCCGCTAGCAGCAGGACCCGATTACCCAGTCGTGCCAGATATTCGGCACTCTTGAACAAAACGTCGCTTCCCTGCAGGTAGGAGGCGGGACTGCCAAACATATTGATACTCATAATCATCGACTCCCTTCCGATGCAAACGATCATTACAAATAAATTATACCGTGAAAGCGCTACAAAAATTCACGTTTTTAAAAAATTTGCCTATAAAATCTGTTTGAATGGTTTAACCAGGCCGCTAGGTAGATTATTAAATTGAAAGATGGCTGAATGCTAATGATAGCGCTGTTCCAAAATCATTGAGCAAAATAGGATAACGACGAGTCATGCTTCGTTACGATATTGGTATAGACAAAGTTCGTTTTACAAGTTGTCAAAAAGTGATAGACTCTGCTAAGTAAGCGCTTTATCAAATGCCTAAAATAGTGATAATCCGTCAGTTTGCGGGAATGGATTTCGTTTGCGGGCAACGTTTAAAAGGTGAGGGGAAAACAATGGATCAAGATGCCAAACTGCTGTTTTTAAAGCCTTATTTTTAAAATAAAATCTGGGGTGGTACGCGACTCAAAACTGTTTATATAGATTGATGCTTTTAGGTTTTGTGATAGCGCTTGAGTCCCCAAACGTTGAGGGCGGTAAATAATACAATAAATATGATCAGCCCTAAAAGATCTGGCAAGATGTCAATCAAGTCTGCGCCCTTTAAGACAACATCACTTAAGGCATCGCTGGCATAGGTCAATGGCAGAATTTTTGAAAAATGGACGATCCAGTGCGGCAGACTGTTTAATGATACCAGTCCACAAAAGAAAATCTGCAGCACTACCACGATTGGGATAAACTGCATCATCTGAAATTCAGAATTGGCAAATGTTGAGATAAAGATCCCGATTGCCAGGGCAGCAAAAGATTGATTAAAAAACCAGTGCCAGGCTACCAACAACTTGAGTCTTTAAAAGTCAAAGTGTAGTGGCAACGATAACGATGGTTTGAACGATTGTCATGGCTCCATATCCCAGCATATAGCCGCCAACAATCTCGCTACGGCGGACTGGTGTTGCCAATAGTCGTTCAAGCGTGCCACTGCTGCGTTCGCGCAAGAGTCCGATTCCCGAGACCAAAAAGATAAAGAAAAAGATGAAAAATCCCATCAATAATGGCGTGATCTTATTGAAAAAGTTGGTATCAGCATTGCCATATTGATAAGTGGTATGGATCTTAGGCGTACTAATAGCAGATGATGAATTTATACCCGACATGGGCAGATTGGCAGTCAATTTTTGGATCGTTTTTTGAACGTTCTTTGACTGTTGAAGCTGCAGTGCAGTTTAGCCAACGTAGTCTTTGATGAGTCAATATTGGCATGGGCAACGTCATATTGACGATCTTGTTTGACAATGATTGAATCAACTTGATAATTGTGCAGCGCTTGATCAGCTTGAGCTTGGCTAGAATACTGTTTAACCGTTACGTGCTTGATATCTCTTAGATTTTTAACAATAGCAGGGTCAACATGATAGGTACCGATTTTAACATTTGTAGATAGATTAGTCGAAAACATGATGCTTAAAAGCCACATGATAAAAATAGGACCAAAACTCAATAGTGCCAATGTGCGGCGATCACGCAGCAATTCCTTAAAGATCCGATTGGTAATGGCGATTGTTCTCACTTTGCCTTAACCTCGCTTTCTGCTTTGATAAAGACCTCTTCAATGCTTTTGGCATGGTATCGTTTTTTGAGTTCGGCTGGCGAGTCGTTGGCAATGATGGTTCCATTCATCAATAGTGCCACTTCATCAGTCAGCTCAGCCTCATTCATGACGTAGGTGGTAACTAGAATGCCACAGCCCAGATTACGGCGCTGCCTGAGTTCTTGCCAGATCTGTCGACTGAGTTTGGAATCAATGCCGACGGTGGGTTCGTCTAAAATCAGCAGTTTGGGGTTGCCAATTAATGCGATCGTTAGCGTTAGGCGTCGTTTCATGCCGCCGGAGAAGTTCTTAACCTGCTTGTCAAGATCAGCAGTTAGATCGACGATTTGAGCGACTTTTTGAATGATCGCTGGCAGTTTTTTTGCTGATGCCTTTTATCTGACCAAAAAAGGTTAGATTCTCACGAGCGGTTAAATCTTGATAAAGGGCATCGCTTTGGGCCATATAACCGATTTGCCCCAGAATTTTTCGATTGGGTATTTTGGTATCTAAAACCATGGCTGTACCGCGGTCGGCTTTTTTCATGCCAAGTGCCGTCTTGACTAAAGTAGTCTTGCCAGCCCCGGATGGACCAATCAGCCCTGTGACCTTTCCACTTACAACTGATAGGCTTCGTTTAAGTCCAGCTGCTGGGAGAAACTATGCCTAAGATGTCTGATGGTTAATAGTTCGTTCACGTTGTTGCCTCCTGCTTAAGTTCTTTTGATAATTATTGATTGGATCAGAAATGAAAACAATGCACAATAATTTACATGATGACAACGTTAACGACAGCTGTTGTAAATGTGTCGCCGTCTATTACCTGGGTGAAACTATGAAAAATCTACAAAGTCAACGCACCGACAAAATGATTCGGGATGCATTTATTGCACTGCTCAAGCAAAAAGATTTCAAGAATATTACCGTTACGCAGATTGCTCAAAAGGCTATGATTAATCGCCAGCCTTTTTATTGCTACTATTCTGACAAATATGATTTGGCTGACCAGCTGACTGAAAAGGCACTAGGGATGTTTGAAGAATTAATTGAGCAACGCTGGCAAAGTATCCACGATCGGATTTCATTGGTTGATTTTTTAAAGATCAGTCAAAAAGATCAACAGCCTTTGTTTGGTCAAATTATATCTGAAGAGCGCGACCTGTTTTTGACAATGCTTAATCTGCAGGTCAATAATCAGAGTCTGTGCAAAAAATGCAGCAAAGTCTAAAAAAACTACAGACTAGCTTGGTTCCGACTCCGCAGCCGTTCGTATTAGATCTTTTGAGTGGGATGTTTATTGTTATTATGGAGTTGCGGGGACGGGTTTCCAGTCGAAATGAGATTGAGCAGTTTAGGGAACTATTTTTGAAGATCACGGGCTAATGACAGTTTGGTTGCAAGGGAAGGCATCGTGTTTAAAGCCAAGTGTTTTTGAAATAATTTTAAAAAAGTATTGACGAAAATAGAAACGACCTGTATAGTTATATATCGTTGTCGCGGCGATGAGTTGTTGATTGCTTGAGATTCATCACTTTTCGCCGACTTGCTAAGAAATGTTAATAAAAAGTTCTTGACAGGTAGTTGACAACTTGTTAAACTAGTAAAGTTGCTTGTTTGAAACGGCAACTTGGTAGACCTTTGAAAACTGAATACAGTTTCGACGAACACAAATGTGCAGGGT
>NZ_CANCWQ010000031.1:0-19792 GCF_947381555.1 Limosilactobacillus pulli | reverse complement strand
TCAAATCACCTCAAAAGATTTAATGCAATTAGTATAAAAAATTGTAGGAAAACCGACAATTTCAAATCGGTGTTTTCCTACATTTTAGAACCGGTGTTAACACTCAGCATGCAAAAATGTCTTATTCAGCTGGCCTGATGGTGGTACAAACGATGGATGGCACCAGTGAAATACCGCTTGATGACATGGCACTGCTGATGGTAAGCACGACACAGGCAGTGATTACTTCGGCGTTGATCAGTGCCTTGGTAAAGAACAACATTAAGGTGATTTTTGTTGATCATGCTCATCAGCCAATTGGCGAGGTGAATGGCTATCAATCCGCCAATCGTGACTGCAAGGTGTTGGAAAATCAGTTTAATTGGCAGCAGCAGCGCAAGGATGTCTTATGGACGAAGATCGTGGCTGCTAAGATCAACAATCAGATTTCGGTTTTAAAATGTTTTCATAAGGATGTTGAATGCCTACAAAATGAACTGGATCAACTAGAGGTTGGTGATGAGACCAATCGCGAGGCCGTTGTTGCCAGAAAGTATTTTCCGTTACTTTATAATGATAACTTTTCAAGGCATAACGGCAATGCGATCAATGCCGCGTTAGATTATGGCTATTCGATCTTGTTGTCTGAAACCAATCGCATAATTGCTGGTAATGGCTATTTGACGGAACTGGGGATCCATCATCGTAATCAAGCCAATCATTTTAATTTAGGCTCCGACTTGATGGAGCCCTTCCGACCAATCATTGATTACTGGGTTGCCGGGCAAAAGTTTCGCGAATTGACGCCAGAAGTAAAAATCGGTTTGATTGATTGCATGAATATCGAAATTCTTTTTAACGGTAAAAAAGAAATTTTACGCAATGCGATTTCTCGGTATGTAACTGACTGTCTAAACTACTTGAGTGGTAACAAAGACAAAACGAGAATTGAGGTGGAATTTACAAGTGAGGTACCGAATGATGCGCTTAATGGTAATGTTTGATCTGCCGGTAGAAACCAGTAAACAGCGTCGGGAATACCGCAAATTCCATAAAAGGCTGATTCAAGAAGGCTTTTTAATGATTCAATACTCAGTTTACGCACGAGTATGCGTTAGTCGGCAGTCAGCTAATTTCATGGAGCAGCGAATCAAAGCCTTTCTGCCTGACGAGGGATTAGTGCAGACATTTATGATGACGGAAAAGCAGTATAATGACATGCATTTTTTGCGGGGCAAGAAAGTACAGGATGTTAGAAATACCTCGAAAAGGACGATTGTATTATGAACTTGATATACGCAGCTCATCAGCCAATGGAACTTGAAAATGGTCGTGTAACCGTATTGATGACCAACAACCAGAACGTTTACTTTGAAATGGCACAAGCACTGGCAGGAAAGAATGATTTGCTTCGTTTAATTGATGATGATTTTTCGGAGCTGAATCTGTCGACAGCTTTATGTTGGGATGCAGATCTGTCTTCAGCACCTGATTTAATGGATAGGTACGGCTCAGCTTTGATTAAAAAGATCAGCAATGAATTGACGGTTGATCAAAGGCAGCAATTGATTGCTAAACAGCAAGAATTGTTGACAGCTATTCAGGATACGCTGTTTTCAGTTGATTTACCCTTGGAAGTCAGCCTTGATGATGGCTTTCAAAGATTATACAAATATGCCCGCCCGCGTTTGATCAGCAGTGCAAATGCGACACCATATGATATAATAAAAAATGATTTAAATATTCATTTAGAGTTGAATGACTGTTGCGTTCTAGCAATGAAGAACATCGCTAATTTTTTGTTGCCAGAACAATTTAAGGCTTTTCTTCAGTTGGTTGAAGAAAGTGGCCTCGCAGTTTTTCTATTGGAATTCTCAGAAAAACAACAGCGTGCGTATTATCAGAACTCCGATGTTTATTGGATTGATGAAGATTTCGTTGATTGGCATCTCTAAATCGTTAGTTTTTGATTAGAAAACAACGGCTTTAGATGGATGTTAAATCAATGATGTAATTTTACGAACAGCTCAAAGAACGGACTGTTGACGGCTTTAGATGGATGTTAAATCAATGATGTAATTTTCGACGCAAGTCTAATGCACGATATGGGGGTAGCTTTAGATGGATGTTAAATCAATGATGTAATTTTCAGGACTGGCTTACAACACTCAACAATAACTGCTTTAGATGGATGTTAAATCAATGATGTAATTTTCGCATACGTTGGTCCAGACAGTGGGCTATGCGCTTTAGATGGATGTTAAATCAATGATGTAATTTTCCACGCAGGATCAAATTAACTACTATGGGCTGCTTTAGATGGATGTTAAATCAATGATGTAATTTTCTGTAGACGTGTTGTCAGGAGATACACTTAGGCTTTAGATGGATGTTAAATCAATGATGTAATTTTCTCACTTTAGCTGACTTCTACGATGATATTAGCTTTAGATGGATGTTAAATCAATGATGTAATTTTCAAATCCTACCGCATCAAGACATATAAATATGCTTTAGATGGATGTTAAATCAATGATGTAATTTTCAGTCGATGCACAGAACGACATCGCCAAGCTGCTTTAGATGGATGTTAAATCAATGATGTAATTTTCTAGCTGAAAGCTCGAAGTTATGTGAACTAGGCTTTAGATGGATGTTAAATCAATGATGTAATTTTCTTGTAAATGAAACCGAACACAATAGCGATAGCTTTAGATGGATGTTAAATCAATGATGTAATTTTCTTGATAAGTCAGTAGTTATACCAGACGTTCGCTTTAGATGGATGTTAAATCAATGATGTAATTTTCCCTCGAAATACTGATGAAACCAGTCGAACGGCTTTAGATGGATGTTAAATCAATGATGTAATTTTCCAATATTGATATTAGGGATATTGCTTTATAGCTTTAGATGGATGTTAAATCAATGATGTAATAAGTCGGTTGCAATTGGCAGCCGGCTTTTCCTTTGCTAGTGTTTGCAGCAAAATTATGCAGAGGAGTATGCATAAAACGTTTATAAAATAGTGAGCAAGCATTATGATGTTTGTGATAAATAGTCGATTCAATTTTAAATGTATTGTTAATTAAAAATAAAATACGATTACTATTATTAAATCGTGACATCGTATTATAATTTGATAATGACTGTTTTAAAAAGATTAAAAAACAACGCTAAATTTAACTTTTATCAAAGAAAAAATAAAAATTTTGATTGATATAAACGCTGATAGCAAGGGATTTATAATTTATTGTGAAAAATGTTCATTAAAATCTACTTGTAATTATGCATAAAAGCGCTATCATAACCTATGAGGGCTGAAGTAGAGAGTGGCCTGAGATAAAACGTCAATTGAGACCGGCTGTTAAGTACAGGCGGGATGATTTTTAAAATATGGAAGGAAGATTAAGATGGCAAAAATGATCAGTGGCTCCGATGCAGTCTTGAAAGTGATTCGTCAATGGGGCGTCAAGCACATCTACGGTTATCCTGGCGGTTCTTTTGACTCCACGATGAACGCAATCTACAACCAACGTAAAGATCTGGAATTCATTCAGGTGCGGCATGAAGAAGCTGGCGCCCTAGCAGCAACTGCCGATGCCAAATTAACGGGCAAGATTGGGGTCTGCTTTGGCTCTGCCGGTCCTGGTGCCATTCACCTGCTCAATGGACTGTATGATGCTAAGCACGACCACGTTCCGGTTCTGGCAATTATCGCCCAGGTTCCATCAACGCGCATGAATCTGGACTTTTTCCAAGCTATGGATGAAGAACCGGCTTTTGAAGACGTTTCGGTTTGGAACAAAACGGCCATGACGGCAGAAAGCCTGCCCCGCATGATTGATGAGGCAATTCGCCAAGCCTACAAGCATCATGGTCCCGCAACGGTTACGATTCCAAAAGACTTTGGCTGGGCCAAGATTCCTGACACGTTCGTTCCTAACGTTGCCAACCAGGTTAAGCCACATTATGTCGTTGATCAAGATTTGTTGGCAAAGGCCGGTAAGCTGATTAATGATGCCAAAGCACCAATGATTTACTTTGGGATTGGGGCTAAGGATGCAGCCGAAGAATTAAAGCGCGTTTCGGAAAAGTACAAGATGCCACTGGTTTCATCCGTTTTGGCCAAGGGTATCTTGGATGAAAAATATCCAGCCTACCTGGGATCAGCCGGTCGGGTTGCACCTAAGCCAGGGGCTGAAATTGGTTTTAGCACGGACCTGATTGTTTGGGTTGGTACCGACGTTCCGTTCAGTATCTTCCTGTTTAATCCGGATGCCAAGGTTATTCAAATCGATACTGATCCAGAGAAGATGGGCAAGCGTCATCACATCGACGTGCCGCTGCTGTGTGATGCTAAAACGGCTTTGGCAGCGCTGGCCAATGTTGCCGATGAAAAGGAACCAACCGCATTTTACGACGCTGCTTTGGCTGACAAGCAGAACTGGCTGGACTGGCAAAACAGCTTTAATGACAGCGAAGAGATGCCCGTTCGTCCAGAGCCGATCTTTGACGTCATCAACGAAATGGCTTCCAGCAAGGCCGTCTTTGGGGTTGATGTCGGCAACGTCAACATCAACTTTGAGCGGCTGCTGATGATTCACGACGATCAAAAGTGGTGTACTTCTGGTCAGTACGCAACGATGGGTTATGGTCTGCCGGCTGCGATCTCAGCTAAGGTCAACTATCCTGATCGTGATGTCTACAGTCTTTCTGGTGATGGCGGCTTTGCGATGCTGATGGAAGAAATCCTGACTCAGGTTAAGTACCACATGCACATCATCAACGTGGTCTTTAGCAATGAATGTCTGGGCTACATTGTGGCAGAACAGCTTGATGACTCGCACCAGCCACTGTCAGGCGTTGATCTGCCAGAAACCGACTGGGCAACCGTTGCCAAAGGGATGGGTGCTATGGCCTTTACGGTTCGCACCAAGGCTGAATTCAAAGCCGCCATGGTTGAGGCGCAACAAACCGATCTACCGGTAGTAATTGACGTTAAGCTCACGCATGAAATGCCGCTTTCAACCAACCACATGTTCTTAGACAAAGAGACTCAAGATCCAAAGCTGGTTGACGAATACGTTGAAAAGTATCAGGCACAAGCACTCAAGCCATTTAGCTACTTCTTAAAGGCTGCTAAGGAAGCTCATGGTGAAGAAATCGATGCCTTCTCCGGAGCTTCGGCAGCCAGCGTGGAAGATGAAGCTGACAATCAGCCGCTTGCCGACACCACGACCGGAGCATCCGAGAACGGGGCTGAACCATCCGAGGACACGGATGCTACCAGCGGGGCTTCTCAGCATTAAGGCCTTGCAATCAAGATACCAATTTTAGGCTCGCCACCGCGCGGGCCTTTTTTAGTACAAAAAAAGCCGCTGGATAACCAGCAGCTTTTCTCGCATTTAATACCAGAACGGATTAGTTTTCGCCTTGCAGCTTAGCCATTCCGTTTTCAGCAACTTCGCGCAGCGTCTTAGCTGAGTCAGCCATAGCCTTGGATTCGCGTTCGTTCAGAGGAACTTCCAGAACTTGAGCAACACCAGAAGCGTTAACAACGGCTGGCGTACCAATGTAGATACCCTTCAGACCGTATTCGCCATCAACAGGTGCACCGATTGGCAGAACTGCATTTTCGTCACGCAGAATAGCGCGGGAAATGCGAGTCAGGGCCGTAGCAACACCATAGAAGGTAGCGCCTTTACGGTTGATGATTTCGTAAGCCTTGTTACGAACATCGTCTTCGATCTTCAGCAGTTCTTCGTCAGTAACACCCTTTTCCTTGGCCAGGTCCAGCAGCGGCTTGCCGCCGATCGTAGCAGATGAGTAGGCAGCAAATTCGGAGTCACCGTGTTCAGCCATGATGTTGGCAGAAACGTCAACTGGGCTAACATCGAACTTCTTAGCCAGTGCAACCCGCAGACGAGCGGAGTCCAGAGAAGTACCGGAACCAACGATCTTGTTGCGTGGGAAGCCAGACAGCTTTTGAACGGCGTAGGTCAGGATGTCAACTGGGTTGGCAGCAACCAGGAAGATACCGTTGAAGCCGGACTTAACGATTGGTTCAACCACGGACTTGATGATCTTCAGGTTCTTGTCAACCAATTGCAGACGAGTTTCACCTGGCTTTTGAGGAGCACCGGCAGTGATAACTACCAGGTCAGCATCCTTGCAGGTGTCATAGTCAGCAGAGTAGATGGCCTTTGGTGAAGTAAATGGCGTTGCGTCTTCAAGGTCAAGGGCGTCACCTTCCGTACGCTTCTTGATGATGTCGACGATTGCAAATTCTTCAGCCAGACCTTGTTGAGCCATAGCGAATGCGTAGCTTGAACCTACCGCACCGTCACCGACGAGGACAACTTTTTGATGATTCTTGGACATAAATAAAGTCTCCCTTAAAGTAGTATTGCATATTGCAAGGCTTATTATAGCATTATGATTTAAAATTATGTTAATAATGCGTAAATAAAGCCAGATAAATGGTAAAAATTGTGTTTTTGATCATTTTATGACTGATTTTGGCGAGAAATTGCCATTAAGCGTGCAAAACGCCCCAGCCAATGATGCCGCCAATCAATAATACGGCTGGCAGAATCAGCACCTTGACAAAGAAAGCGGCAACGGCAATGATGGCGATCCAAAACAGCAGATGCAGCGAAAGCTTGAACAGCTTCCACAGAATCCACAAGCCGATCAGCGTAAGCAGCAGTCCCATCGTGTTTTCCTCCATTCATAGTTCATGATGATTGATTTTACCATTTTACTGACGACGAATATATAAAAGCGCTTGGTGTTTACCGAAACTTATGATAAACTTTTACTTTAAATGTTTGAACTTTGTCGGGCTCATACGTTCAATTTTGAGTCAGATATGCTAAAATGGTTAGTACTAATAAGGAATTTGTTTCCAATCTTTTGTAGGGGAGGGATTGCCATCTTAAATCGAACCAAAAAATTCATGCGCGACAATGATCTGGATTACAAACGTGAATACATTCGGCCAATGATGACACCGGAACACGTTTATATTTTCCGTTTTGGGCGGCACAAGCTCAATAACCGAGTGATCGTTCGATACTCCCATACATGGACGGGACGCTTAAAGATCAATGAAATCGATGTTCGGCTGCATCGCCAGCATCATCCACGGATCTTTAAGACGGAAACGGATCTGATCTTGTATCTGCAGCAGCACATGGAAAAAGAGCAAAAAAAGATTGCCAAGCAGGCAGTCAAGCATGACGATCCGCAAAATCAATAAGCGCAACTGAAGCATCCTTGCCTTTCAGGGGTGCTTTTTTGCCATATTAAGGAGGAAAAAAGATGAACGATTGGACGGCAGTAACGGTTGAGACCAGTACCGAAGCCGTTGACGCGGTTAGCTACATTTTGACCGATACGGGGGCAGCTGGCATTCAGATTGAGGATGCCGCTGATTTTGCCAACCTCAAACCAGGACGCTATGGAGACGAGATCATCGACCCCGCATCGATTCCGCATCGTAAACAAGGGGCCGCGGTTACGGGGTACTACCCCAGCAGCGTGTTTGTACCCGAGCTTTTGCCAGGCATCAAGCAGCGGGTTTTGAAATTAAAAGACTTTGGCCTGGATCCAATGCCGGCAGAAGTCAAAAGCGAAGCCATCGAAAATCAAGATTGGAAGACGGCTTGGGAAAAGTACTATCATCCAGTACGGGTTACGCGGACGTTAACGGTCGTACCACAATGGGAAAGCTATCAGCCGGGTCCCGATGAAAAGCTGTTGATCCTGGATCCAGGGATGGCATTTGGTACCGGTACGCACCCGACCACGCAATTGATGATGCAGGCTTTGGAACTGACGGTACGTGGTGGCGAAAGCATGCTGGACGTTGGTACCGGATCGGGCGTGCTCAGTATTGCTGCCAAACTATTGGGGGTCGGTCACGTTAAGGCCTATGATATTGATGAGGTTGCCGTGCGTTCGGCTAAAAAGAATCTGGCACTTAATCCCGCCGCTAAAGACGTTGAAATTGGCGTCAACAGTCTGTTGGAAGGTATTCATGAGCAAAATGTCGATCTGATCGTAGCCAATATCTTAGCTGAGATTATCTTGCCATTGATTCCACAAGCCTATGAAAACCTCAAGCCAGGCGGTCGTTTCCTGACTTCTGGCATCATCAACGACAAGTTTGCCGAAGTCAAAAAAGCTTTGGAAGATGGCGGCTTTAAAGTCGACGAAACGATGCGCATCAAGGACTGGTATGGCATCATTGCCCATAAGCCAACACCGGATGAACAATAGGGGGAGTACATGCAACGTTATTTTATCGATGAATCGCTGTCAAAGGATCGGCGATTGACTTTGTCAGCTGATATTGCACATCACTTAATCGATGTTTTGCGGGCTGACGTGGATACCGAAATCGAAGTTGCGCTTAATGATCAAAAAGTTTATTTGGCCAAAGTCGTTGAGCTAAATCCGGCTACGATCGAGTTAAAAGCCGATCTGGGTACTGATGCAGAGTTGCCGGTTGAAGTCATCTTGGCTTGTGGACTGCCCAAGACCAAGGAAAAACCGGAATTGATCGTGCAAAAGGCTACGGAAATGGGAGCAGACCGCATTGTCTTTTTTGCGGCTCAGCGCTCAATCAGCCGCTGGAATCCACAAAAGCAGGCTAAAAAAATCGAACGGCTGCAAAAAATCGCCAATGCTGCCGCTGAACAGTCACATCGCAATCACCAGCCTGAGGTCGTTTATGGCGGCAAGCTTAGCGACGTCTTAAAAAATGAAGCTGCTGACTTTAAGATCGTGGCTTGGGA
Source organism: Limosilactobacillus pulli (assembly GCF_947381555.1). Taxonomy (NCBI): domain Bacteria; kingdom Bacillati; phylum Bacillota; class Bacilli; order Lactobacillales; family Lactobacillaceae; genus Limosilactobacillus; species Limosilactobacillus pulli. The sequence goes on along the minus strand of NZ_CANCWQ010000031.1, from coordinate 11,009 downwards.
AGAATCTGCCAAGCAAGGCGAAGAGGCTAATCTGGCCAAAACGCTTCGGCAGCTGCGGCCAGGCCAAAAGCTGCTGGCAATTTTTGGTCCAGAAGGCGGGCTGAGTGAAGCAGAAATCGAACAGATGCAAGCTCAAGGAGTGGTTCCGGCTGGTCTGGGACCAAGAATCTTAAGAACGGAGACGGCACCGCTTTATCTGCTGGCTGCCGTTTCATATCAACTGGAGCTGGCACGTTAAACGTAGTCTTACAACAGCTTGATGCAGCTGTAAGACTTGTGAAAATACGGCTAAATCCGCTCGGTGCGAAAAGGACTTAAACGGGTTGTGAGGTCAATCGGTTGTCATAGCTGGTAATCATAATAGTTTTTGCCTAACCAAAATGGCTCGCCAAGCGCAACGGCACGCATTGTGTTACAATAAATGTCAATCAATTCGGCATGAGTGAGGGATTTTTAAAATGGAGAAGTTGCAGCAATTTTGGAAAACGACCGATCGGCGACTGTTAATCAGTGATCTGGTGCTTTCTTTGGTGATCAACCCGCTGTTTTTAAAGCAGCATTTGATCTCACGCATTCAGATCATCATCTGGCTGTTGCTTTTGATCAATTCCTGCTACGTCATCTGGGCAGGGAGGCGGATTACCAGCCGGCATGATCATCCTTGGCAGCTGCTGGTCTTTCCGATCGCTTACCTGATTGGCGTGCGCGTCTTTCAGGTATCACGCTATACTTACTATTTTGCACTGGTCTATTTAGGCATCGAATACTTAGCTAAAGCCATGAGTCAAGATGCCACCAAAAATCAATCTAAAGAAAGCAAGTTGATGCAGGATGTCAAAAAACAATGAACTAACGCACGAAGACGTTAAAAAAATCGTCTCCTCATATATGAATGAAGAGCATGTTGAAATGGTCGAGCGGGCCTACCATTTTGCGGCGGTAGCTCATGCCGATCAGCACCGGAAGTCGGGTGAGGCCTACATTATCCACCCGATTCAGGTTGCCGGCATCCTGGCCAAGCTGCACATGGATCCAGAAACGGTGTGCGCAGGCTACATGCACGATATCGTTGAGGATACCGGCGCAACGCTGGAGGATATTCGCGAGCTGTTTGGACCGACGATTGCCATGATCGTTGACGGCGACACCAAGATCTCCAAGATTCACTACAAGTCTAATAAAGAACAGATGGCCGAAACGCACCGTAAGCTTTTATTGGCAATGAGCAAGGATATTCGCGTGATGATCGTCAAATTGGCCGACCGGCTGCACAACATGCGCACGCTGCAGCATCTGCGTCCGGACAAGCAGCGCCGGATTGCCAACGAAACCTTGGAAATCTACGCCCCAATTGCTGATCGTCTGGGTATCAGTACGATCAAATGGGAACTGGAAGATCTTTCGCTGCGCTACTTAAATCCACAGCAATATTACCGCATCGTACATTTGATGAACTCGCGGCGTGATCAGCGGGTTGCATATATCAATCGTTCAATCGAAGACGTTAAAAAAGCGATCAGCGACCTGGAGCTGGGGCCAAACGTCGAAATCTATGGGCGGCCAAAGCACATCTATTCTGTCTACCGCAAGATGGTGACTCAGCATAAGCAGTTTGATCAAATTTATGATCTGCTGGCGATTCGGGTCGTCGTTGATTCAATCAAGGACTGTTATGCCGTCTTGGGCGCGGTTCATACTAACTGGAAGCCAATGCCAGGGCGTTTCAAAGATTACATTGCCATGCCAAAAGCAAACGGCTACCAGTCGCTGCATACCACGGTGATTGGTCCAGAAGGCCGGCTGCTAGAGATTCAGATTCGTACGCACGACATGCACGAAGTTGCCGAATACGGGGTTGCCGCGCACTGGGCCTACAAGGAAGGCAAGACCAACGGCGTCAAGCAGAATCAAGATTCCAAAAAGCTCAATGTGGTCAAGGAAATTTTGGAACTGCAAAGCGAATCGCAGGGAACTGATGAATTCTTGCAAGGGATTCAAAGCGACGTGTTTGCCGACAAGGTCTATGCGTTCACTCCCAAAGGCGACGTTATTGAAATGCCAAAGGGTGCCGGTCCATTGGATATGGCCTACCAGATTCATACTGAGGTCGGCAACCATACGACTGGAGCCAAGGTCAACGGTCGGATCGTGCCTTTAAACTATGAAATCAAAAACGGTGATATCGTCGATATTTTGACGTCATCAAGTTCAGCGGGGCCAAGTCGCGACTGGCTGGATCTGGTCTTTACGCGCCGGGCCCGCAACAAGATTCGGCAGTTCTTTAGGGCCCATGATCACGACAAAAACGTTGAGACTGGTCGCCAGATTATTGCCAGTCAATTGCGTGAAGCCGGTTATGATCCAAATAAACTGATGACCACGGAAAAGAACGAACAGATTGCCGACCAGATGCACTACAAGACGGCTGATGACATGTTTGCCGCGGTTGGCTTTGGTGATGTGCCGTCAATCGGGGTCCGCAATCGCTTTACGGCCGATATTCGTAAAAAAGAAGCTGACGATAAGCAGCGGGCTGCACAAAAGGCTGTTTTGGAAGAGCATCAGACGTTTGAAAACAAGAATGCCAATAATCCACGCAAGTTTGCAAAGAGCTCGGAAGGCGTGATCGTAGAAGGCGTCGACAATCTTTTGACTCGCTTGAGTCATTGCTGCAGTCCCGTGCCTGGCGACGAGATCGTGGGCTACATTACCAAGGGGCGTGGTGTTTCTGTACATCGGGCCGACTGTCCTAACGTCAAGGCCGCTGAAAAGAACGGCGAGCGGCTGGTTTCGGTCTATTGGGCCAACCCAGCAGGTGACAAGACCAACTACAATGCCGATATCGAAGTTGAAGGCTATAATCGCAATGGCCTGTTAAACGATGTCTTGCGCTCGATCAACAATAACACGCGGTTCTTGACCTCTGTTAATGGTAAGGTGGACCACAACAAGATGGCTACGATCTCAGCTACGATTGGCGTGCGCAACAGTCAGCATCTGCAGCTGATTTTGGACAGTCTGAAAAACATTCCGGATGTCTATGTGGTAAAACGGGTAATTCGTTAAGGAGTGATTAAATGCGTGTCGTATTGCAACGCGTCAACCACGCTGCCGTTAGCATTGATGGCGAAACGGTTGGTCAGATTAAAAAGGGCTATCTGCTGCTGGTAGGACTGGCACCGGACGATAATGATGATCAATTGGACTGGATGGTGCATAAGATCGTCAATCTGCGGGTTTTTGAAGATGAAAATGGCAAGTTGAATCGTGCCTTGGCCGATGTAGCTGGCGAGATTTTATCGATTTCTCAATTCACGCTGTATGCTGATGTTAAGCGTGGTAATCGTCCCGGCTTTTCTAAAGCAGCCAAGCCCGAGATTGCCGAGCCGTTGTATGACCGTTTCAATGAAAAACTGCGAGCAGCGGGCGTTCACGTTGAAACCGGACGTTTTGGCGCTGATATGAAAGTGGAACTGGAAAACGACGGCCCAGTCACTATTGTTTATGAAAAATAAACAAAAGCGAGCACTGGTTAGACCAGTACTCGCTTTTTTAAATGGGATGAATTTTTAAGGGGCATTGAAAAAACGGACTGCAAGTGCAGCACCGTTTTTAAGCGAGTGATTCAGTAGCGTTCCAAAATTCCGTCAACGGCTGGACCGTACGTTTCACCAAACAAAATCAGATGCATGCACAGATAATAAAATTGATACCAAGGCAGCCGTTTATTGACCCCGTCTGCTAGTGGATAGGCCTGTTCATAGGCTTGATAGAATGAGAATTCAAAGCCGCCAAAAATCGTGGTCATCGCCAGATCGAACTCGCGATCGCCATAAACGGCATCCGGATCGATCAAGACCGGCTGACCAGCATCGTCAAACATATAGTTGCCGGCCCACAGATCGCCGTGTAAAAGGCTGGGAACAACTTCGTGCTGATCATAATAATCACAAAAAGCTTGGCGCATCTTTTGATAGTGCGCCTCACGCCAATCGTTCCAGCGACCTTTTTCCTTGGCTACGGCAACTTCAGGATCCAAGCGCTGCTTAATATAAAAATCACGCCAGCTGTCGTTCCAGGCATTGTTTTTAATCAGTGCTTTGGTTTGATGATTTTCATAAAAGCCGAACCGTTTGGCGTGCTGGGCGTGCATTTTGGCGACTGCTCGTCCTAGATCAGCCTGCGAGCCGCTGCCGCTTTCGATCCATTCCAAAGCCAGGTAGGCATCATTTTGAATCTGTCCTTGGGCAAGCGGGGCCGGCGTTTTGACTAAGGCACCGATTTCTTCTAGGCCGCGTTTTTCATGATCAAAATAGCTGGCAGGATGATTGGGCTGAACCTTAAGAAAATAGGTTCTTTGATCAGCCTTGATTTGGTAGGCTGCGTTGATGTCGCCGCCAGACACGGGCCGGCACTCCGCAATCTGACGAAATGGCAGCTGACTGAGCCACTTTTGATTGAGACGGTATGCAGACATAAGATCAACTTCCTTTCAGAATTAATTCTTGAAGTAGTCGTTTAGTCCCTTGGCAATGTCGCGGGCTACTTTTTGCTGATAGCTGGCACTTTTGATCTGGTTGAAGTCTTTGGTTGAGTTGATGTAGCCCATCTCGCATAAAACGGCGGGGCGGGTGTTGTCGCGAATGACCAAGAAGTCGCCAAATTCAATGCCACGATTGGTCAATGGCAAATTGTTCATTTGCTGGTTCAATGCCTTGGCTAATTTTTTGGAGGCTCCTTTGTGATAATAGTAGGTCGTAAATCCGGAAGCCTCGTTGCGTGAAGGCGAGGAATCAAAGTGGAAACTGATAAAGGCATCGGCATGCATGCTTTCAGCAAGAGCTGGTCGCGGTTTGAGGCCAACGTAACGATCCGAGTCGCGCGTCATGATGACATGCGCGCCCCGCAGCCGCAATTCTTGAGCAACGCGATTGGCCAGCTGCAATGTGTAGGTTTTTTCCATATAGCGGGCCTTGGTGCTGTCTTTATATTCAGCTCCCGAATCGGAACCGCCATGACCAGGATCAATGACAATCGTTGCCTCAGAAAGATTGGAAACATGCTCGAGATTGGACTTGGGGTGAATCAGCCAGCTGGCGACCCAGCCAAAGCGCTGATCGCTTAGCCGAATCTTATACCATGAGTTGCGCGTTTTTAAAATCGTAACGCGCTGACCCTTTTTGAGCGTGCCGATCGTCGAATAGTCCAGCCCAGGACCGGTCCGTACGTTGAGCCCGCTGGTTTGAATGGTGGTCGTCCGTGAAAACGTCAGCGCGACTACCATGACAATTGCAATTAATGCCATGCTGATCGCAACCAGGACAGCTTTGGCAGGACGAGGAAACTTCAAGATTTTTTCTCCTTTGTTATGAATCACTAAGATAAGTTTAGAAAGCATTAATTGGAAAATCAAGACTAATTCGCGGCTGGCCTATTGACTAAACTGCTCAAGCCTAGTAGGCTAAGTAAGTAATTAAATTTAGAGATGCCGATGAAAAAGAATGTTCGGTCTGCCATAGCTTTCAGCGAGCGGGGAACTGGTGCAAGCCCTGACGATTGGCTGCCGAGTGACGCTTTGGAGGCAGGGTCAAGGCCCCGTCGAAGCTACGTTACCCAAGAGTAAACCCAAGGTGGTACCGTGCATTCAAGCACCCTTGCAGCAGCAGGGGTGCTTTTTTAAATCGACTGACAATCAATGGAGGAGAGAACTAATGCGCTATCAACGCCCAAAAGGCACGGCTGATATTTTACCGGGCGAATCCGCTCAGTGGGAAGCCGTTGAGAAACTGGCTCGTGAAATCTTTGCGCGCTACGGCTACCGTGGCATTCGCACGCCAATTTTTGAAAACTACAATATTTTTGCTCGTTCGGCTGGGGAGACCTCAGACGTCGTCACCAAGGAAATGTACGACTTTAAAGACAAAGGTGATCGTCACGTGGCACTGCGCCCAGAAGGTACGGCCGGCGTGGTGCGTGCCTATGTTGAAAACAAGCTGTATGGTCCGGAATACAACAAGCCATACAAGGTTTACTACATGGGCCCAATGTTTCGCTATGAGCGGCCCCAGTCTGGTCGGCAGCGTGAGTTCCACCAGATCGGGGTCGAAGCATTTGGCAGCGATAATCCAGCCGTTGACGTTGAGGTGATAACCATGGCGTTGCGCCTGTTCAAGCAGCTGGGCTTAACGGGTCTGCGCGTGGCCATCAATACGCTGGGTGATCAAAAAACGCGTGATACCTATCGTCAGGCATTAATTGACTACTTGAAGCCACATTATGATGAATTGAGTGAAGACTCCCAAGAACGGCTGGAAAAGAATCCATTGCGGGTTTTAGACAGCAAGGATCCACGCGACAAGCAGTTCGTTGATGATGCACCATCTATTCTGGATTATTTGACTGATGATGCCCAAAAGCACTTTGCGCTGGTCAAGAAAATGCTGGATGAATTAAACATCGACTACACGGTTGACCCAACCATGGTGCGCGGTTTGGACTACTACAACCATACGATCTTTGAAGTGATGGTCCAAGCTAAGTCGCTGGGTCAGGGCTACACGACGATCTGTGGTGGTGGTCGCTACAGTGGACTGGTTGAAGAATTAGGTGGTCCGGACACGCCAGGGGTTGGCTTTGGAATTGGCCTGGAACGCCTGATGCTTTTGCTCAACGAAGAAAGGCTGCTTAAAAAGGCCGATCCGGATCTGGACGTTTATGTCGTTGGGATTGGTGAAGCAACCAACGTCGCCAGCTTCAAACTGGTTGAGGCTGCTCGGGATGCCGGTTTCGTGGCCGAACGCGACTACCTGAACCGCAAGCCGAAAGCCCAGTTTAAGACGGCAGCCAAGGAAAATGCCAAGGTCGTCTTGACGATTGGTCAAAAAGAACTGGAAAGCAACACGGTTCACTTTAAGGTAATGGCAACCGGTGAGGAAACCACGCTGCCATTGGATCAAGTGTTTGCTGATTTTAAAGCCGTTTATCAAGAACAGACAAAGGGGTAATCAAAACATGAAGCGTACCAATTATGCTGGCGAAACCAGCGAACAACAAATTGGCCAAGCAGTCGTCGTTAAGGGCTGGGTTGCCAAGCGTCGTAATCTGGGTGGCTTGATTTTTATAGATTTATGGGACCGCTCCGGCATCGTCCAGCTGGTCTTTGATGAAAAGATCGATCCGGCTGCTTTTGAAGTTGCCAACCAGGTGCGGAACCAATACGTTATTGAAGCACATGGTCTGGTGCGGGCACGTAAAGAAGTCAACCCAGACATGAAGACGGGCAAGATCGAAATTGAAGTTAAGGAAGCCAGCATTCTGGCCAAGTCCAAGCCAATGCCGTTTGAAATTGTTGACGACGTTGATGCTTCTGAGGAATTGCGGCTCAAGTACCGCTACCTTGACCTGCGCCGGCCTGAAATGATGAAGCGCCTGATGCTGCGGAGCAAGGTTACGCACGTGGTTCACCGCTACTTTGAAAAGAACGGCTTTTTGGATGTTGAAACGCCAGAACTGACGCGTTCAACGCCAGAAGGGGCTCGTGACTACATCGTACCTTCACGGGTCTACCCAGGCAGTTTCTATGCGCTGCCACAATCACCACAACTGTTCAAACAGCTTTTGATGGCTGCCGGGGTCGACAAGTACTACCAGATTGCCAAGTGCTTCCGTGATGAGGACCTGCGTGGTGACCGGCAGCCAGAGTTTACCCAGATCGATACGGAAATGAGCTTTGCTACGCCAGAAGAAATCCAAGACATGACGGAAGGCCTGATCAAAGACGTCATGAAAGAAGTATTGGACATTGACGTTAAGACGCCGTTCCCACGCATGGAATGGCAAGAAGCCATGGACAAGTATGGTACCGACAAGCCTGACACGCGTTTTGACATGCTGATTCATGACATCAGTGACCTGGTTAAGGACAGCTCATTTAAGGTGTTCAGCAGTACAGTGGCAGCAGGCAACTATGTTCGGGCAATCGTCGTACCCGGTGGAGCCGACAAGTACTCCCGCAAAGACATCAGCAAGCAAGAAGACTACATCAAGCGCTACAACGCCAAGGGCCTGGCTTGGGTCAAGGTTGGCGCTGATGGCTATAACGGTCCGGTAGCCAAGTTCTTAAACGATCAAGCTGCAGAATTAAATGAAGCGCTGGGTGCTAAGGAAGGCGACCTGATTTTGATCGTTGCCGGTTCTTTCCACGTGGTCTGCGACTCACTGGGTTATTTGCGGAATCACTTTGCCGAAGAACTGGGCTTGACGGATCCTAACCAATGGAACTATGTCTGGATCGTCAACTGGCCAATGTTTGAATATGATGAAGGCTTTGGCAAGTGGATTGCGGCTCACCACCCATTCACGATGCTGAATCCAGAAGATCTGCACTATTTGGAAGACGGCGAGGACCCTCATCAGGCTCATGCCCAAAGCTACGACATCGTCTTGAATGGTCAGGAAATCGGGGGCGGTTCCATTCGTATCCACGACCCTGAGATTCAAGAAAAGGTCTTTAAGGCACTGGGCTACAGCAAGGAAAAGGCGCAGGCCCGCTTTGGCTTCTTGATTAAGGCTTTGGAATTGGGGATGCCGCCAGAGGGTGGTCTGGCAATCGGGCTGGATCGCTGGGTTATGTTCCTGTCGCAGGCTGACAGCATTCGTGACGTCATCGCCTTCCCTAAGAACTCAAAGGCCGTTGAGCCATTGACGGCAGCACCGGCACGCGTCAGTGATCAGCAGCTGGAAGAACTGCGTCTGGAAGTTCCAGCTGAAGACGAAGATCAAGCAGACTAAATCAATGCATTAAAAAAGATCCGCTGAACTGGCGGATCTTTTTTGCGTAATGAGTGGTTTTAAGCGGTGCCTAATAGACTGCTGGGTTATTGACATTGCAAAGGTACTGCCCAACAGTTATTCAAGCTTGAAGTTTCTAACCACCTTATCGAGATCTTCTTGCTCAATTCCTAGATAATGGCGGGTGTTGCGCTCTGAGGAGTGGTTGAACAATTGTGAGATGATTTCGATGTTGACACCATCTTTATACAGCTGGCGGCCAAACGTCTTGCGAAACGAGTGCGTCCCTAGTTTGGCAACCAGTTTTTCGTCCCCCGACTTGCGTGCGATTCGTTGCAGCATCTGGTAAAAGCCGTGGACTGAAAAATGACCATCTTGTCTGCCGGGAAACAGCCAGTCATTGTCGTCTTTAAAGTCTAATTCATTCAGATAGTTGATGATTTCAGCCAGACAGTTGTTCCAATAAAGCGTCTTGGCCTTGCCGGTCTTTTGCTCGATGATCCGCGTCTGGGTTTTGTTCTTGACGTGACCAACTCGCAGCGTAACCACGTCAGAAGCACGCAGGCCATTGTTGAGTGCAATCGAGATCAAGAGCAGGTTGCGATTTACCAATTCAGGCCGCGAATATTGACGGATGGCTTCTTGCAGCTCATGATACTCATCGGTGGTTAAAAATTTGACGTTTTCCACCCAGATCTTACGGTCGCCCTTTTTTTCGCCATTGGTTTTGTTTTTGGGAACGTAGATGCGTTTTTTCGCCATTTCAATTCCTCCTTAACAGCGAATGAGTCAATAATTTCATTGTAGCGATAAAATACGCTAAAATAAAGAAACATGCTGATTTAAGAAAGGATGCGATCAAATGCTGATTGGCTCACATGTCAGTCTTAAAGCGCCCAAAATGCTGCTGGGCTCTGCTCAAGAAGCAGCCAGTTATGGGGCCAATACTTTTATGGTTTATACCGGAGCTCCACAAAATACCAAGCGCAAACCACTCGATGAAATGAAGATTCCTGAAGGCCGCGCCTATATCGAAGAACACGGCTTCAGTCATCTGGTGGTGCATGCACCATATATCGTCAATCTGGGCAATACGCTTAAGCCCCAGAACTTTGCCTTTGGCGTGGATTTTTTGCGCCAGGAAGTTGAACGGGCTACAGCAATCGGAGCAACGCAGATTACGCTGCATCCTGGGGCCCATGTCGGTGCCGGAGCTACGGCAGCACTGCATCAAATTGCTCAGGGACTAAATGAAATCATTACGCCGGATCAAAAGCCGCAGATTGCCATTGAAACGATGGCCGGCAAAGGGACCGAGGTCGGCATCTCATTTGAGCAGATTGCCGAAATTATGGACCAGGTAACCTACAACGAAAAGATTTCGGTTACGTTTGATACTTGTCACACCAATGATGCCGGCTATGATGTCAAAAATGACTTTGACGGCGTCTTAAATGAATTTGATCACGTATTGGGGATTGAAAAGCTGCAGGTCGTACACCTTAACGACTCCAAAAATCCGCAGGGCAGCCATAAAGACCGGCACGCCAATATCGGCATGGGGACGATCGGCTTTGATGCACTCAATTACATTGCTCACCATCCACAATTGACGCAGGTACCAAAAATTATGGAAACGCCATGGGTACCATTGGCCGATAATCCCAAGAAAAAGGTGGCGCCATATGGAGAAGAGATCAAGATGATTTTAAGCAGTAAATTTGATCCGATTTTTATGGAACGACTGAGTCATTCTGAAAATTAGCCAAAATTTTTCAAAAAAGCAGTTGACGCTTTTTTTTTGATTAAGTATAATATCATTCGTAGTGATAAGATTGAAGCAGTCAATTAGACGCTTTTAATCGCAACAGTACGGAATTCTAAGCTCGGAGGGAGGGAATCAACAATGTCAAAGACTATCGTTCGCAAGAATGAATCGTTAGACGACGCTCTTCGACGCTTTAAGCGTACGGTTTCACGGAACGGAACGCTGCAAGAATACCGCAAGCGTGAATTTTACGAAAAGCCAAGCGTAAAACGTAAGTTGAAATCTGAAGCAGCTCGGAAGCGCAAGAACAAGCGTCGCCACTAAAATGCTGCAGCTCCTGGGCGAATGTTTCATTCACCAGGGGCTTTTTTGTATATGACGAATTGTCAAACCAAGTGCAACGATTTCTCAAAAAATACTTCATATGGGGTTTCATAATTTAACACTTTTC
>NZ_CANCWQ010000030.1:0-19927 GCF_947381555.1 Limosilactobacillus pulli | reverse complement strand
GCAAGCACAGATCGAGGCACTTGTCATGACGAATAATCTAGCAAAATTTGGAATGTTACAAACTAGCAATTGACGTAGGAAGATACCTTTGCATAAGATCGATGTCGATGATCAATGGTTGCATCTCTGTTATCAAGGGGAAGATCGTGATGACGGCTGTGCCAATGAATTAAGTCTGCAGCCTGCTAATGACGAGCCCCGATTAAATCTGCTTTTGAGCAATCATGGCTTTAATAATGAGCCGCATGACGCAACTTTTTCACTTGATCAAGCTGACGTTAAGGCCTTGCAGAAATATCTAGCTAATTGGCAGAATGATCAACAAAAGGCCCCGTCATCACACGGATCAACCTCATACGACCAAGCCTAGAACAAAAATATCCGGTTACCCAATCCAAGCAGCAAAGCATTTTAATAGTAAATAATCGTGAACTAAAACGCACCACCCCAAACATGGGATGATGCGTTTTTATCGTAATTCTGTAGGTCAAGCTGACGACAAAACTAAGAAACTCTATAATTTGCGCTTCTTGGATCTACCAATGCCAAAGCCTAAACCAGCAAACCCTAAACCAATCATCGTTAGGACTGATCCGTGTTGAGCATTGCCAGCCTGTGGCAGTCGCTTGGCATCATTATCCTTGGCGTGGCTTGAAACAACCTTAGCATTATTTTCAACTGTTGCTGAATCTATCGAATGGTCAAGCTCGCTTGTTCTATTCGGCGTCACTAACGACTCAGCCAGATCAGATGGCGTTTGTGGCTGTTCTGGCGTATTAGGTGCGGTGTCTGATTCTTAATGTACGTTACCGGCGTGTCCCACGTTGGGTCAGCCGGTGTCACGGTTGAAGTGCTTGGCGTGTAGCCCGGTACGGTCGGCATGGTTTGATTTGGCACAACCTTCGTCGGATTTGAGTTTCATTAAGTCATTTAATGAAGCGAACAATAACAAACAAATCCGTTCAATTTACCAGATTCGATCGACAGCGGAAAAATCCTTCTCAAACAGCAAACGCGTCAGATTTAATTAATTGACTAGTGATACAGATCAAACCGGCCCTTGGCAAGCAGCTCCTTGACACCGCCAGTTTCAATCAGCGACTTGTTGGCAATCATCTTCTTGATTACCGAAGCTGGGTAGCCATAATACTTCATCCCCATCGCGACGCCAAAAGCATGCGTGTTGCCCATTGAAGCCACGGTCCCCAGCGAGTGATATGAATATGGGCCGGGACGCTGACTGCCGGCTACCCGTGCGGCAAGATCCTTGGCCGCGTAGATCCCCATCGTCAGCGCGATCTGAGCTGTGGTTGGGTAAGGACGTTTCCCATCTGGCGGCATTACCGCGGCCACGTCGCCCAAAACGTACAGATCATCATATTCTGGGGCCGTTAAGTGATCAGTCACCATCACCCGGCCACGCCGCTGCGGCAGATCAGAGGCTGCCATGACCGGACTGCCGCTGACCCCTGTTGTCCAGATGATCGTTCCGGCCGTTTCCTCATGAAGCTGTTCATCCTTAGTTTGATAAACGACCGCGCCCGGCTTGATTTCTTTGATTGCCGCCTGTCCTTGTAGAGTCAGCTGTTCTTTTTGCATCAACTTAACGGCATAACCCTTCATCTTGTCGTCAAACATCGGCAAGATCCGTGGCGAGGCATCAATCATCTTGATCTGGATCGTGCTTGGATCGACTACTGCCAACTTGGCCAGACGCTTTCTGGCATCGTAAAGGGCCCCCGCCAATTCAATACCGGTAAAACCCGCACCGCAAACGATAATCTTGAGATGATCTGGATTATGATCAGTACGGTATTGCACCATCTGTTCATTTAAATGATCAGCAATCTGAGCTGCCTGGTCAACATTGGCCATTGGCAGGCTGTTTTCCACGGCTCCCTTGATGCCAAACGTTTCCGAGACAAAACCCAATGCCAGCACGCAGTAGTCGTAGTTGAGCGGCGCGTGTTCGGCCAGCTCAATCTGCTTAGCATCAGGATCTACCTTGACGACGCGATCCTTGATCAGCTTAACGGCAGGACTAAGGACGTCTTGAATGTCAAAACAGATCCGTTCTGGCGCAACGTTACCGGCCGCAACCTCATGCAGATTGGTTGCCTCATAATGATAGTCGTTTTGTTCAACCAGCGTAATCTCAGCCGCTTTAGCCACTTTTTTCTGCAATTCAACAACGGTTTTCAAGCCAGCATAGCCAGCACCTAAAATGACGATTTTTTTCATTTCCTTCAACCCCTTTTAGAGAACCATTCCAATTAGATAAGTCAGAACCTGAGTCGCGCCGCCAACCATCAAGATGCGAACAGCGCAAATAAACGTCTCATTTTTAACTTGTCTTTTGATAAGCATCTTGTTCTGTTTGAAAACGAAAGGTACAATAAGCAAAGATAAAATTACCGTAAATGGTGAAATACGAAAGAATGGTGATATAGTGATAAACAAAAATGCCAGGACGTTTTTGATGCTAAACGCAATCAGACAGACACGCTTGCCCAACAGCCGGACAATCGTATGCCGATGATTGCGCAGATCTTCTTCCGCGTCGCAAAGGTTGTTGGCCAGCAGCAGATTCGAGATCCAAAGCTCCAACGGCATCGCCAGCACCAGGATCCGCCCCAGACTTGGCCAATCCCAGGAAAAATGCCCTTGCACGTTTAGATAGATGGTGATCAAAACAATCATAAAGCCCATCGTAAAACCAGCGAAGAACTCACCCACCGGCAGCCCGGACAGTGGATAGGGACCAAATGAATAAAAGATCCCAACCAAAAAGCAGAAGACGCCCATTCCTAAAAGCGGCCAGCCAGCCTGAGCCACCAGCCAAATGCCCAATAGCGATGCGATCAACACCATCCCGGCAATCAGACGGCGCATGGCTGATAATGACAGCTGCTCGCGACCAATGATGTTGGTCTTTTGCTGGTAGACCTCAGTGTCGATGGCATGGCGGTAATCGTTGTAGTTGTCCATTACGTCGACGGCCATGTTGAACAGCAGCATCGCGATCAAAAACACCAGCATTACCCGCCAGTCAAACGCATGGTAGTACCAGATGCTGTAGCCAACGCCCAATAAAAAGGGCAGCAGACTGGCAGCTTTGGCCTTCACCTCAATCAATTCCAAAAAAACTTTCAGCGACATTTTCTAAGCAATCCTTTCATCTCTTGCAACAAAAATTATTTAGTTAAGGAACTCATTATTATGATCAATTCATTTCAAACTCAAACCAAACACTTAATCGGCAGTGAATTAAAACAGGTTCGCCAGCTCATCAACACTCGCCTGCAATGCCGCAATCCCGAACTGGCACATGCCCTGCAGCAGATGGCCAGTCACGGCGGCAAGTTTCTGCGCCCGACGCTGCTGCTGCTGGTAGCTAAGGCAGCCACACCCAATGAATGGGACCCTGCCACGCGCAGCCGTTTGATTCAGCTGGGCGCGTCAATCGAGATTCTACACATGGCAACGTTGATCCATGACGACATTATCGATGATTCGCCCAAGCGTCGCGGTCAAGTCAGCATTCAATCCCAATTTGGCAAGGATACGGCGGTCTATGCCGGCGACCTACTGTTTACCCAGTTTTTTGACCTCTTAATTGCCAACCTGGCCAACGATGAGTATCTGCAGATCAACGCACGGGCCATGAAAAAGATTTTAGATGGCGAATTAGGACAGATGGCGCTACGTTATCACCAACAACAGCAAGTCACCCAGTATTTGCGCAACGTCAACGGCAAGACGGCGGTTCTTTTCCAGCTGGCCGCTAGCGAAGGCGCGCATTTTGCTGGGGCCAATCACCAAACCACTGCCTATGCCGCGCGTTTTGGTCAGAACCTGGGCATTGCCTTTCAAATAATTGACGATCTGCTTGACTATACCGACCAAAGCAAACTCAACAAGCCCGTGATGCAGGATTTGGACACCGGCGTCTATTCACTGCCGCTTTTATTGGCCCTGCAGCATCCAACTGCGGTCAAAGAACTGCAGCCGCTGCTTGAACGACCGCTGACCCCCGCCAGCGAGCAGCAGATCAAGGCCATTGTAATCAACAGCGGCGCGCTGGATGAAGCCCGTCAGTTAGCCCAGCGATTTACGCAAAAGGCCGATCAGTGGCTGAAAAAGCTGCCGGATTCCCCGGCTCAGCGCCTGTTAGGTCAGCTGACGCAACAGCTCATGCAAAGAACCGTTTAGCCAGCCATACGCCTTGAAGATTTGCAACGTCTCATCTCATGCCGTCAAGCGCTCAGCAATCAGCTGGGCGCTTTTTCATTTACTCTTTTCTCAGCTCGTTGCTTAATTCCTAAATTCAGCAGCAAAAAAACATCTATTCCGTTCCAAAATCGGTTTAATCGCGCTTATTCGCCAGGCTCAACGGTCCGCCCTGATCAGCAGTCAGCAGGCCGCGATAGTACGCGCTTTGCTGCCATAGCTCAGTCGGCGTGCCTTGCAGTTTGAGCCGACCATCATCAATCAAGATCACACGGTCCATTTGTTCGACTCCCTGCAGATGATGCGTCACCCAGATCAGCGTGCGATCCCGCAGCTGCGTTTGAAATGTTTCAATTACCTGACGTTCCGTAATAGGGTCCAGACCAACCGTTGGCTCATCCAGTAAAATGATCGGCGCGTCATGTAGCAGAATCCGTGCCAGCGCGAGCCGATGCCGCTCACCACCAGAAAAGCGCAGCCCAGCTTCAGCAACCGGCGTCTCCATTTTCTGCGGCAGCTGATCAATCATTTCCCAAAGGCCAACCCGCATTAGCGCGTCTTTCAACTGTTTATCACTGGCTTCTTCATTGCCCAGCCGGAGATTATTGGCAATCGTGGTATTGAATAGATAAGGCTGCTGGTTGATAACGCCAAATAATTCAGCCGCCAGATTCCCTAGCTCAAAACTCGGAATACCTCCTACAGTGACGATTCCCTGCGTTGGCCGCAGATCGCCCCGCAATAAAGAGAGCAGGGTCGTTTTCCCACTCCCGCTACGCCCAAGCACGGCCAGCTTTTCCCCAGGCTTGATCGTTAAATCGATTCCTTTGAGCACTTCGTCATCATCAGCTTGATAGCGATAATGCAGATCACACAGCTCAATTTGAAATGGCGCACGGGGAAGCAAATCAGCTGCTGATGTTTGCTCGGTAGCTGGCAGCTCATTCAAACGACGCAGCGACTCGCCATAAAGATTGGTTTCTTGAGCAGCAGCCGGCAGTGGCGACAGCGCGTCAGCCAGTGGAAACAGCGCCAATACCAGGGCGGCAATCCAATCCGCCGCGCCGCCATGATACTGTCCCCAGCGCGCGGCTCCCCAGAGAACCAGACTGACGGCCATTAACAAAAACAGCATCTCCATTAAGAAATCCCGCCGCCGAGCAAATTGATGCTCCGCCAGCCGATTGTTCATCGCCAGCTTTTCCGTTGCCGCGTGGCGTTTCAGATAGTCTTCGCGACGGCCCGCTAAGCGCCAATCAGCCAGTCCCAAGACATCATCCGTCAATTCGGCGTACATCTGATCGCGCAGCTGTTTGTCTTTCATCTGGCGCGCTCCATTGATCACTGTTGACCACCACGGAATGGCGATGATCATCAGGCCAAAGATCAGTAGCACGGCCAGCCCTAATAATGGTGAAAGCCAGCCCAGCGCGATAATCCAGATCACGTAAAGGCCCCAGGCAACCAGCATTGGAAAGATCGTGCGCAGATAAAGGTTTTGAATATGACCAATATCATCGGCTAGTAATCCCAGCAGATCCCCCAGCTGATAGCGGCGACGCCAAAAGATCGCATCGGTTTCCAAGGCGTCATACAGTCGCTGCCGCAATCTGGAAGTCATCTTAAGCACCCAGTTGTGACTGACCAGGCGCTCGGCATAATGCAGTGTCGGCCGGCCAATCCCAAACGCGCGCGTCAAAACGATCGGCACGTAGATTAACAGAATGTTGACCGGCTGCTCAGCGGCGCGACTGATCAGGTAGCCGGCACTAAACATCAGCCCGGCCGCGCCGACAAACGTCAAAATCCCCAGCGAGATCGCCAGGATCAGACTTTTACGATAACGTCGCAGGAACGGTCGCACCCACGAATCATGCTTTAAAATCCGAAAAAGCTTGATTTGTCTAAACATGCCGCTCACCTCTCATTCCATTGATTAATGAGACGAAATAGCCGTTTCGTGCCAAAAGCTCGTCATAGGTTCCCTGCTCAACCAACTCGCCATGATCCATTACCAAGATCCAATCCATCTCCTTCATCCAATGCAGCCGATGCGTGGCGAAAAAGACCAGCCGCTGATCCATTAACGGCAGCATGCGTTCTTTCAGCTCCAACTCGGTTTCAATGTCCAGATGAGCAGTTGGCTCGTCAAACATCATGACCCGCCGCCGGTCGTCCAGCAAGGCTCTGGCCAACGCAATCCGCTGTGCCTGACCACCAGAAAGCTCGCGGTATCCGGCCCCAATCATTGTTGCCAGACCATCGGGAAGCTTAGCCAGCCAATCAGTCATGCCAACCGTTGCCAACGCGGTTTTGATCTGATCATCGGAAACGTCTGGCGTGTAGAAGGCAACGTTTTGTCGCACCGTTGCTGTAAAGATTGTTGGCGACTGCGGCAGATAAAGCAGCTGATTTTGCCAGTCCGGCAGGTTGAGCGTCGTCACCTTTTGTTCCTGAATCTCGATCGCGCCCTGTTCAGGAGTCAAAAAACCGCTCAAAAGATTGATCAAAGTCGTCTTACCCGCGCCACTCATCCCAATAATGCCAATTTTCTGCCAGCCCTTGATCTGCAGCGAAAACGGCTTAATGCTGGTGCCTTTGGGATATTGAAACGCCATGGAATCAATCGACAGCCAGTCTGCTGGCTCCCAGGAATGCAGTGGCACTTCTTTTCGCGGCTGAGCTGGCTGATTAAGGATCGTCAGCATTTTATGAAACGAGTTGCGGCCATTGAGCGTGGCATGAAAATCACCAGCAAACCGACGCATCGGCATATAGTATTCCGGTGCCAGGATCAAGACGGCCAATGCGTTCAAAAGCGCCATGCGACCATTTAAAAGATCAAACCCCAGATAAACGGCCACTACCGCGATGGAAAGCGTCGTGAAAAAATCCAGAGCAAACGTTGAAAGCATCGCTACTTTCAGCACGGCCATCGTTCGTTTACGGAAATGCTCGCTGGCCGTAAAGATGCTTTTAGAGTAGCGCTTGCTTAAGCCAAGATACTTAAGCGTGTCGATCCCCCGCAGCGAATCGATAAAATTGTTCGACAGGTGCTGAAAGCTGCCATACTGCTGCTCAGCTTTGGCTTTGGCGGCCTTGCCCAAGATGATCATAAACAAGATGATCAATGGATAGGTCACCAATAAGATCACAGCCGAGCGCCAATCAAAAATCCCAACGGCAATCAAGATCAAAACGGGTACGCTCATCATGCCGATCGTTTTGTCGAACGTCAGCTTAACGTACTGGTTGACTTCATCGATGCCATCAAGCGCCATGGCAACCGTGCTCCCAGTCCCGTTTTCCTGCACCAAGGCCGGCCCCTGATCATAGAGTTTGCTTAACAGCCGCGCGCGCAGATCAACGGCCGTCTGTTCCGCGAAACCATCCAGAATGCGTTTTTCCAACCATAAAAGCAGCTGGCGCAAGGTATAACTGGCAATAAAGCCCCACAAGAGCAACCAGCGCAGTCCTTTTCCCTGCCACAGCACAAACAGCGTACCTGCCAGGAAGGCGGCCTGAGCGATAATAAAAACGGCCTGCAGAATCTTTATTCCGACAAGCCGTTTCACGATCGCGCCGGAACCCGGCAATTGAAATAAATCACGATCAATCATTAACGTACCTCAACGCGCGGCATCTCAATCCGCTTGCGGAAGATCCAGTAGGCAAAGATCGTATATACCAAAATGCATGGCACCAAAACCAGCGTCGCGATCATCATTACGATCAGCGTGTAGTTTGAAGATGACGCACTCTTGATCATCAAATCGTACTGACTGCTGATCGAAGAAATCATCAAGCGTGGGAACAAACCGCTAAACAGCAGCGCTACCAACGAAACCAGCGTCAGCCCACTGAAGATAAATGCCCAGCCATTGCGGTTCCTAAAGGTATTGGCATGAGCCAGCACTGAAAAGGCAACGATCAAGGCCACCCCCAGCAGCGTTGCCAGCGGATGCACCTTGATAAAGTCGGTTTGGAAGAGCAAAAGCAGCGCAAAGACCACCTCACCCAGATACAAAACCCAGTAGAACGCCTGACTGTAGTTTTGGGCCCGAGCCTGAATCGCTCCCGTCGTCTTGAGCGCGATATAGTTCAAGCCGTGCAGGTAGGTCAACAAAGTCAAGGCAACCCCACCGACGATTGAAAACCAGTTAAAGTAGTCTAAAAAGCCAGCTTGAATGTTTCCCTGCGCGTCAATTGGCATCCCCTTGATCATCGAGATAAACATCACGCCAAAAAAGAATGGTACGATCAGACTGCCCAATGCCAGCGCGTTATCCCACAATAGCTTTTTTTCCATGGGACTCTGAGCCCGAAACTCAAACGAAACGCCTCGAATAATCAGACCAACCAAGATCGTCAATAAGATCAGGTAGTAGCCAGAAAACAGCGTGGCATACCAGTATGGAAACGAAGCAAACATCGCCCCGCCAGCTGTAATCAGCCAAACCTCATTACCATCCCAGACCGGTCCAATCGTACGAATCAGCTGGGTACGCTCAGCCTCATTATGGGCCAAGGTTTTAACTGCCATGCCAACGCCATAGTCAAAGCCATCCAGAAAGAAGAAGGCCGCGAACAGCATACCGATCAAAAAGAACCATAATATCTGCAGCATTGTCATTTAAAACGCCCCCTTAGCAAATGGATCCATAATCTTAGACGATGCCGCAACCTGATCGAATGGATCGTTGTGCAGCGCCCGCACGATCAGACCAATTAAGATCACTGCCAAACCGCTGAACAGACAGAAGTAGACGATGTTGGAAATCAGCAGCGAGGCCGCCGAAACGTTTGGCGAAACGCTTTGGGCAATTGTAAACAGGCCATAGACCGTCCATGGTGCCCGCCCCAGTTCCGTAATCAGCCAGCCACTGGTATTCATCAAAAAAGGCGCAAACGTTAAGAGAGCCATGACCCAAAGACACCAACGATGCTGATAGAGTGTCATCTTGTTTTTGCGCGTCAGGATCAAGCCAACCAACGAACACAGCGCGATCAAGGCCCCAAAACCAGCCATTACCCGGAAGCTCCAAAACAGCGTATTAACCGGTACATAGTAGTTCATCTTGTGACCGGCAATCGTCGTACCATACTGTTTCTTAAGCTCAGCGTTAACCTGCTCCATCCCTTTGACGGAACCGGTCGTCTTGCCATAAGAAAGCAAACTCAGCATGACCGGGATATCAATCTTGCCTTTGACTTCATGCGTCTTGGTATCAGCAATTCCGACCACCGTCCAAGGCGCCTGCTTGCCGGTAGTCTTGTAGACGGCTTCCGTGGCGGCAAACTTCATTGGCTGTTCCTTGATCAGGTATTTCATCTGCAGGTCCCCCATCAGCATCGTTGCCACGGAGAAGACCAGCATCAATGTCATGCCCAGCCGCATCGTCTTGTGATAGGCTTTGGTATTTTCCTTTGACAGCTGCCGTTTCTTAAGCAGCTGGAAGGCAGCCAGACCAGTAATGATCGTCGCGCCAGTTAACAGTGCCCCTAAGACGACGTGCCCATATTCAAAGAACAGCTGTGGATTCGTCAGCAAGGCGCCAAAGTTAACCATTTCGGCCCGTCCATTACGAATCGTGTAGCCGACGGGATGCTGCATGAAAGAGTTGGCGGTCAGAATCCAAAGTGCGGAGGTCAATGTCCCAAACACGACCATCCAAATAAAGAACAAGTGCAGTTTCTTACCAACCCGATCCCATGTAAACATCCACAAACCAATAAACGTTGACTCGATGAAAAACGACAGCAGCGCCTCAAAAGCCAGCGGCGCGCCAAAAATATCACCCATAAAGCGTGAATAGTCGGACCAATTCATCCCAAACTGGAATTCCTGAATTAATCCCGTGACCACACCAACGGCAAAACTGAGCAGAAAGATCTTGCCCCAGAATTTCGCCATTCGTTGATACTGCTCATTTTTAGTATGAACATAAATCGATTCCATAATTGCAACGACAAAAACGGTCCCGATTGAAAACGGAACGAAAAAGAAATGAAAAACGGTCGTCATCGCAAATTGGAAACGAGCTAGATTAACGATTGTCATTCTAACATCCCCTTTTAAACTTATTTCCTAATCGTTTATCAAAAGATTAGGAATACCGCTTTTACAGCCTTAGTGTACCGCTTTGATAAAAGGCTTTCAACATCCAAATCACTTTATTTAAATTTTGTCTCTCACCCCATAGTTATTCGGCAATTTAGGCGATTTTTTATTCATTTAAGAAACAGTCATTCTCTTAAAATCTTTCAATTTTAAGTTATCAACTAATTAGCGATAATTGAGCTAATTTCTACATTCATCCCCATTTTATTTATATTAATACAATATGCGATTTGCACACTCTTTTGCTGAAGTTTGTGAAATTCATCCCCTAATTCACAATGTCGAAAATATAAATTAAGCGTTACTATCTTTTTACCTAACTAGCCGATCAGTAATCAAATTCCTTCAACTATTGGTATATAGGTGATTTGACAAAGGCTATAACTTAAAATTAATAATTTTAATATCCACAAAGTTGATATTCACAATGTCCTGCAGGAAGCCATTTTTGTTTATGCATTGATTATTCAAGAAAGGTCGATAATTATGAAAGCAGCAGTTTGGCATGGCGTAAAAGACATCCGTGTGGAAGATGTTGAATTAAAGACTTTAAAATCAGATGAAGTCGTTGTAAAAGTCGCTTGGGCCGGCATTTGCAGCAGCGATCTGCATGAATACGTTGAAGGACCAGTCTTTATCCCAGTCGATAAGGTCGATGAGCTGACTGGCGACCCAGCCAACACTGTTTATTCGCCTGCTAAGTCTCAATAGCGTCCAGCTCGGTTTCCCATAATGTGCAAATCCAGCTCCCAAACGGTTTGTTCAAAGTAATTGATTAGAAATCGTCGAGACTCCCATAAATATTTTACCTTTCTCTAATCTTTACCTCAAGCTGGCCAGATTTCACTTGTTATACTCCCGTAATTATGAAGTCTGCTTCGGTTGATACCAAGGAAATATCGACTTCCTATAACCAGTTATTTAATTTTCTTCCGTAACTGGCATTAACCGAATTTAGTTGAGATCTACAGGCTCGCTTTGCCGATACCTTTCAAAGCAGGTGAAACGCACCTCTAATTTTCGCCTAGTTTTAAATCCTCATATTGAAATGATTGGTGCCACAGTTAGTTTCGTTTACCAATGAGGACATGATTGGTTTGTTAAGTCCGCTTAGACATCGATCTCCTCTTAGTCTATACGATTTTTATAGCGAATTAACTATGAGCGGCTTATCTCGTTGTTAAAGTTGAGAATCATTTTAATCAATCAGGTTCCGTATCCAGCTTGATTGAGCACCTCGTTGAAACATTTCTCGCTTTAGCAATCAAACGCAATTAAAAATCAGTCTACAATAGTAATATTAAAAGACTGCCAGCTTCCCTGTTGCCTGGCAGCCTTTTTTAGTTACCCATTTTTAAGCTGCTGACCGATATTTCGGCAAATCTCCTGGTGTTACGGCTCAGCTGATGGTCCCGATTCTGTTCACTTACTCAGTATGGTTGACAATTCATTCTGACAACGAATCGTATAACTTTCAAAACGTGCCGCATTCTGTTCAAATCCACCGCCATGAAATGATTGGGACAAGCCTTTATCATCCCAAGTTTTGACGATAATCAACCGACAAGCAGCCTCGTTCCCATTCAAAAATCGCGCGCCCTGCCTTTGACAGCTAGAGCGCGCGATTAAGCATTCTAAAACAAATTCAATTATTTTCCAGTATTGATTACCGGCTGTGTACCGCGTTCACTAATAATTGCTACCATTATATTGTTAATGACCTGCAAACGTTGCTCATCAGTTAGATTCAAATCCGTTTCCTTGGCCAGTCGCTCCATGGCATCTTCCGTAATTGAAACAGCGCCTTCAACGATAATCTTTCGTGCCGACAGAATCGCCGCGGATTGTTGTCTTTGCAGCATCGCACTGGCAATTTCCGTGGCATATGCCAAGTGCGTCAGCCGCGTTTCCAAAATCTGCACGCCAGCCACGTTAAGCCGTTCCTGCAGTTCTTGTGTCAAGCGGTCAGAAACTTCTGTCGGATTCCCACGCAGCGTCAGCTTATCCTGCTCATCAAATGTGTCGTACGGATATTCACTGGCAACGTGACGCACAGCAGACTCGCTTTGAATCTCAACGAATTCCTCATAGTCATCAACATTAAACAGAGCCTGCGCCGTATCAACAACTTTAAAGACCACTACGGCCGCGATTTCAACCGGATTCCCTTTTGAGTCATTAACCTTCAAAATCTGAGAGTTAAAATTGCGTACTCGCAAGGAAATGCTCTGCTTGTCCGTTAACGGCACCGTCATAAACAGGCCGGCATCGCGAATCGTACCAATGTAGTTACCGAAAAAAGTCAGTACTTTAGCTTCATTAGGCTGTACGATCGTCAATGCTGAAGCGCACAGTGCAGCCAGCAAGATCAAAACGACCCCGACTGCCAGTTCTCCATGCTGCTGACCAGCGTAACCACGATAGCCCAGCCATACTCCTAAAACTGCGACCGCAATGGCAACGATCAATCCCAGATAGCCATTGACGTGAAATGCCTTTTTCTCTTGCATCGTCATCCCTTCTTTCAGATCGATTCTAGAACAATTATAGCCTAGAAACGATTTCCAACAAAATAACAAGCACAATGCTGGATGATTGCTTGCCCGGCACGACGATCCACTGAATAATATGAACTTTACCAAATTAATTTAAGAAAGTTTACAAAAAAATCGAGCCAGCTAGCCGCTGACCCGATTATGGTATAATATTTTTGTCCAAAAACATTGGCGGTGCTTCGCTTTTCGAAGGGAGCGATGCCAATGAAGGAGCTGAAAAAATGCACGGCACTTCCCATCATTATGAAAGGGATCCATAAGTGTCAAACCGACATCAAGATGGCGCCGACTTAAAAGGTCTTGCCGCTGTTCTTCACGAACTGCATGGCTTGCCGATTGGCGTTCAGTATGCAACCTTGGCCACGGTCGTAATCATTGTGATTGCTTCCCTCATTGCCGGCTGCTACATGGTCAGTCATTTCTGACCAAAAAGAAAAACCATCTTAGAGCTGCAACTCGTAAAGATGGTGTTATTGCTTATTAACCTATATTAATTTGCGAAACACTGTCGATTTTCAAGGACATTCGGGCTAACGTGTTCCCTCACGTTAGCCTTTTTGTTTACGCCATAATTATAGCTGATTTCAATCGGCATTGCAATTTGAAAACGCCTTGCCAGACCAGACAAGGCGTTTTACCAATTATTGTTTTGCCGCTAAGAATAATCAATCCGCAGCTATTCAAGCAAATCGCTGCCCCAAAGAGTAGCATTTCTCCTAAAACGCAGCTTAATGGTTCCCAATGCTTTATTCTCGCGTGGAACTAAGGTCATGATGTCATAAGATGCAGCTTAATCATTCCCAGCACTTTATTCCCCGTGGCTGAAGAACTGAGCAGCTTTGATTGCACGCTGCCAGCCATGGTAAAGCTGTTCGGCATCTTCACGCTTCATAACCGGCATAAATTCATCACCCAATTTAGAAAATTCCTTGAGTTCGTCTTGATCGTTCCAAAAACCGACTGCCAAACCAGCCAAGAAAGCCGCGCCTAATGCCGTGGTTTCTTCCATTTGGGCCCGTTCAATCGGCGTTTGCAGAATATCAGCCTGGAACTGCATTAAAAAGTCGTTGCGACAAGCCCCGCCGTTAACCGTCAGTGCTTTTAGCGGCAAATTGGTGTCTTTAACCATCGTATCAACGACATCCCGCGTCTGGTAGGCGATCGATTCCAGCGTTGCTCGCGTAATGCTTTGACGATTGGAGCCCCGTGTCAAGCCAAACATCGCTCCACGCACTTCTTGATCCCAGTATGGTGCGCCCAGCCCAGTAAATGACGGCACTACATAAACGCCACCGGTTGAGCCGGCTTCAACAGCTATTTTTTCTGATTCGCTGGCCTTGGTAAAGAACTGCAGTCCATCACGCAGCCATTGAATTGCCGAGCCTGCTACAAAGATCGAACCTTCCAAAGCGTAGTTTAACTGACCGTTTAATTCATAGGCAATCGTTGTTAACAGACCGTTTTTCGACAGCGTGGCTTCGGTACCGGTATTCATTACGATAAATGCTCCGGTACCATATGTGTTTTTAACAGATCCTTTTTCGTAAGCAGCCTGACCAAACAGCGCTGCCTGCTGATCCCCAGCCATCCCCGCGATCGGAATTTCAACCCCGAAGAAGTGATAGTCGCCCGTATAGCCATACACTTCAGAATTGGAACGCACGTCTGGCAGCATCTGGGCCGGAATGTCCAAAAGCTTTAAGATGTCTTGATCCCATTGACGCGTGTGAATATTAAACAGCATCGTCCGGCTGGCGTTGGTAACGTCCGTAGCATGTACGCGACCGCCTGTCAGATTCCATAACAGCCAGGTGTCAATCGTGCCAAACAGCAGATCGCCATTAGCAGCTTTCTTTCGCGCACCAGGTACGTTGTCCAAAATCCACTTAATCTTGGTAGCGGAGAAATAAGAGTCCACTACCAGCCCCGTCTTTTCATGGATCATATCTTTGTAGCCATCTTTAATCAGATGCTCGGCAATTGAGCTGGTCTGCTTGGACTGCCAAACGATCGCATGGTAGATTGGCTTACCGGTATGGCGATCCCAGATGACCGTCGTTTCCCGCTGGTTGGTAATTCCAATCGCGGCAATTCGATAAGGCTTGATCTGCGACTTGATCATGACGTCTGAGACTACTGACTGAACACTGTCCCAGATTTCCATAGCATCATGCTCAACCCAGCCTGGATTAGGGAAATACTGTGGGAACTCTTGTTGAGCCATTGCAACTTCATGTCCTTGGTGATCAAAGATAATTGCACGCGAGCTGGTCGTTCCTTGATCAATTGCCATTATATATTGTTCGTCACTCATGAATTTCAATCCTTTCCGTTATGAGCATTGCGCGGCTTGCCTGGTTGTTCGCCAGTTAGTAAGCTGCCCCAGCATACCAGTCATTCCCAAGCGTTCGCCAAACCATTAAACTGCCCAGCCTGTCTGGATATGCTGGTTGGAAAACTCCCCAACTCAATTTCAGCACCGCTTCATGACGCAAAAAAACCGCTGGCGACCCAAGGCCATTCAGCGGCTAATCGTTTACTTATCGCTGACCATCTTGCCAGCCACACTGTAGCGATCCTTGCGCATTTCGTTTAAAACGATGTGGATGCGTTCTTCAGGAACATTGGCATCCTTAGAAATGGCTGCCGTAACGTCCTTAACCAGGGCCTTTAATTGTTCTTCAGTGCGACCTTCCAACAGATCAATGTGTACCAATGGCATGAAAAATCTCTCCTTTAATCCAATAACTTGGGGCAATCATACCACAATTAACACTGATTTGGCAACGCTTTACATAGTCTTAAAAACTACTTAATTAATTTTCAAAACTATTCTTTAATAACGCAACTGCTGGCCGTCAACAATTTGTCAGCTGGCGTTCAATCAGATGTCGTTGATTGTTCTGCTTAAAAGGCCCTGCTACCGTTTTTCTCAACATTCTAAAAAGATCCGCAGAACGCCAAAACCGCTCAACCAGCCTCGGCCAGTTGAACGGTTCTTCTATTTAATGCTTCTTGATCAATAGCCATGCCGCCCCGGCTGCCAGCATGACGCCGGCCATTTTATGAAGGTCAGTCTTAACGCCTTTAACCAGCGGCTTTTTACTTTCCAGAACTACTTGAAAATGTTTGCCGTCATACAATGTCTTTTTCATAATCGACACTTCCCTTTTCAATTGGCTTTTGATTCATGCTTTGTCTCTATTCTACTCCGCATTACAAGTCATGACGAGCAACAATTGCGTTAAACCTTCTTATTGATAGGCCAAACGATGCAATCTTCCATCTTCAAATATGCACTTATCGCTGATCTTTTCGGGTAAACTTTTTGATTAGCTGAGCTAAAGCACCGATTAATCAAACGTTTATGATCGGTTCCGCGCTGAATGCCATCGTGAGCTTGCTTATGCCATTCTCGATCATTGACGCAACCAAGCCCGACTGTATTTATTGGTCGCTGATAATTTTTATCGCGCCAGTCGCCTCTCTACAGCCCCCGCATCCGCTCCAAAGTCATTATTATGTCAATAAATTCGCACTTGACAATTCGTTGGATAAATAAAAATATATTTAATTTATTAAATCACTCATTTGTTTAGTTTAGCTAACAAACGTTGATATATTGGCATTTATAAGCTATGACAAAATTATTATATCTAATTATAAATAATTGATTGTCACTGCTTGGAACAATGCGAATCGTTTCTATAAAAGTAATTTTCTCCTTGACCTAATTATCACATGAATGATACTTTTTACCAAACGTAAGGGGATGATTACACCATGCTTAGTAAAAATAATCACAATTTAAAAATCAAACAAGCCAGCGATCGCCAATTGCGGTTTTCACTGCGCAAATTCGGTACTGGGATTGCCTCGGTAGCCATCGCCAGCCTGTTTTTTATCGGCAGCAGCGCCATGACAGTCCACGCCGACACCAATGATGGATCCACGAGCCAATTCAACGTCTCAATCAGCTGCCGATCCTGCTACTGCCTTGACTCAGTCAGCAGCCGCCTCTGATTCCGCTACTCAGTCAACCACTGCTGACAATGCCAATGATCAGGTATCAACCACGACTGATTCTGCCAACACCGCGATGAGCACGAACAGTTCGACTGCTCAAAACACTGAGGCTGATCAAACGATTATCAACTCCAAGCAAAACAGTGCCCAGGCGCCTGCAACAGATAACATTCAACACGGCATCAACATTATCGCCAACAACCAGACGACTGGATACAACGGCAGCTCAATTTTAAATGCCAATCAATCCGATGGTACTTTCGATGTCAACACGGTCGTTACCAACAACAATTCTAACAGCCGCAAAGTTGAAGAAATCGTCTTGCTGCCAACGTTTACCGCCAACAATTCAACCGACTTTCGCCAAAATCGATGTATAAGTAGGTAAAGTTGATCCGTTCGAATATACAACTACCTACTTCTGACCTAAAATCGACGAATAGTAGGTAACTGCAGGAATCAATGGCTGCTCATGCTGAATTTATTCACAAAAAAACTGCCTTCAGATCGCTCTGAAAGCAGTTGGTGCCGATAACATCCGGCCTGATTTATTCCATTTCCGTTAAACCAGCTTGACGACGGCCGCGATTAAACCATGGCGAAACCGTAAAAGCCAGAATGTCATTGACCACATAGATCAAACTGTTGATTGCCATTGCCAGCGTGGCATCCCCTTGCGCAAAGGTCACGCCCCAAAGAATCAGCTGGAAGATCCCAGAAGCCAGCCACCAGTAGTACTGGTTGTTGTAGCGCATAAAGCACATGATCCCTGCAGTCAGACTGATAGCAAAACTGATGGCATCGATCCATGGCCGCGGATCATTAGTGAAACTGCCAATCAGATAACCACTGATAGCGTAGACCAGCAGCGTACCAATAATGGCTATGATCCATTGTTTGGTTCCGAAACGGCGCAGATGATTTTTGGTATCGTCGTTCCAGCTGCGGACGGCAAAGATCACCGGCAGATCAAGCGTCAATACATAGGCAATCTGTTCAAAAATCGACAGGTAGTTCTTCGCTGCCAAACCCGCGTAAATAAAGCAGGCCGCCGAGATCAGCCCCAGCCAGCCATTGATCGCCTTGGTAGCATTGATGGCCAATACGCACAGCGTCCCCAAGATCGTGCCGATAAATGTAATCAGCGTGACCGACGTAACCTTGCTGCTGATCAACAAAGCCAGCTGAAAGCCCAGGGCAAAGAAAAACAGCAGATAGTTCTGCATTGGCCACCCTTTCAATTGATTGAACAGCCAGACAAAGTAGTTTTCATTACGTTCCATGAATCGAATCTCCTTTTTCTCAGTAGCTTTTACCACGCGAACTGCGCGGCTGCTTATCCGTGGGGCGACCCCCACCTCGGTTGACGAGAAGTGCTCGTTTTCTCGCCAGCTGTCTTATTTTACGGGCCCATAAAATAAAACAAATCAGCCGTTTTGGCTTTGAGCAACTTGTATATCCTACCAAAAGATCGATTCACTTGCCAATGCAAATTTCTTCATCTATCTTAAACAAAATCACGCTAAAGTATCTATTTAACCGTAACGACTGCGCTTACTAAAAATAAATAAAAAATTTTTGACTGGCCGTTTTGCGTCGTTTGATTAAAGGATCGATAAGGTGACCAGCAATCTAGCCCCCCGCTTTTATTAATCAGCCAAATTGCAGTAAACTACGCTTTTGCCTCCGCCAGTCATTACGATCAGGCTTTTAAGAAAATCTGCGGTGTAAGTCCGCGACGCTACCGCCAGCTGCACCAAAAGCTTGAATAAAAAGATAGTTTGACCAGTGTTTTGTACTAATTGCCTAATTTCAAAAACTTTGAAAACGCTCTATAATAGAAAACAGCAATACTTTTGGGAGAGTATTTATTGGGGGAGTGTTTTCATGAATATTTATGTTTTTATTTTATTACTTATCTTGATCATTATTGTTCAATACCTAATCAAAAAATATGGCCCAAAAAAAGAAGCGATCAAAAATAAACCGCTTCTGAAATCATCAAATTCAAAGCCAGTAATCAATAAATCAGCTAAGCCAATACCTACAGTCCAAGTTCCTGCAGAGTGCTCAGCGAAAGAATCCATTAATAATATTCGAAAACCATCACATAAACGACCAACAATCAACAAAACAGTTAGGCAAAAGTCGACAAGCTCCGTCTCTACCGACAATTCAACCAATAAACTGCCAAGCATGGATTCAAAAAAGGATCAACTCATTGCAAACCCACTGCCTAAAACTGATAATGTTACGCAAACTTCTGACAAATTAACGATAATCGTTAAAGACGGTAAGAAATTTTGTCAATATCCACTTGAAGATGACTGGTATCTCACACGTATACGAAAGATTCCCTGTCTGGGTAAAAAACATAACATAATCAAGTTTTACGCTGTCGCCAATGCTAATTTCAAAAGGCATCCCGACCATCATCTTGTCCGTTTTCCCGCTTATTATTGTCAAGAATACGACAGAATCATGATCAAGGAGCCAGTTTATCAAGAAATCAGAAATGACTGTCGGTTGCTCTGCAATGTGGTAAATGAAAGTTTTTGGACACCCAAATTCCAGCCCCAACACACCAACAAACATTTTGTTGCGACGTTTGGCAACGAGGAGTCGATTCTACATATACTCGGCTACAACGTCAATGCCCAGATTGGATTAACCACACCTCAGCGTCATGCCATTCTGCGCCAGATCATTATCAATAGACAATTATCCCAAGGCCAGATCGAGCATCATCTGCGCTACCTGATTCGCCGCAACCGTTCCAATCGCAAGTTTAGGCGAGCAATCGAAAAATGGCTGGCTGATTTGAACTATGTCAGTCGCTTAGACGTCAATTACAGCCGCATTCCGATCCAAGCGATGCGGACCTTGCTGAATCAAGCCAACTAAGCTAATGATTTAAATAATACGCGATTTGCTAGTTCGTAACATTTAACAAAAAAAGCCTAACAAGGTTAGACTCAAAGTAGACTAAAAAAGG
>NZ_CANCWQ010000029.1:0-20822 GCF_947381555.1 Limosilactobacillus pulli | reverse complement strand
ATTTTTGATTAAATCAAAAATCATAGTTCGCATTTTCTTAGTTAGAAGCTAGAAAATAATAGTTAATTCCCAGCCTCGTCCTTTTTATTGCCATCATGTTTTCACATCTTTTTTTAATTTTTCTCTTGATTTTGTCATAATAGGGTGCTATCCTACAAACAATCAATTATTACAAAAGACGTTGATCGAGAACGAGGGCACGAACCGGTAGCAGAGAGCTGGTGGGTGGTGCGAACCAGCAGATGGACCGTGCGCTTCAATCACTCGGGAGTCGTATGTCGAACGAAGAATCAAGTAGAGCGTACTGGTAGCACCCATTATCGTGCCGGCTAATTGCCGTTTACGGACGGCAGTTGGTTAAGGCGGTTTAATAGCCGTAAAGAAAGGTGGTACCACGCTCAGAGCGTCCTTTTCAGTTCCTACTTATAGGAGCCGGGAAGGACGCTCTTTTTATTTCTTCGTCAATCTTAAAGGTGGTGATGGTCATGACAGACAGCGACATTAGCAACATTCAAATCCAATCAGGAAAACATTATCAAAACAATAATTCTTAGTCGTAGTTAACGATTAGCCTGTTTACACAGGCAAAAGGTAACGGCGGCTAAGTCACAAGGAGGAAATTACAATGACTGAACAACACGTTACCTTAAACCAACAACAAGAAGCATTTGCCCAGGCCCTCGCAAAGGCCTACCAAAGTAAGGAACCCCTCCGGATGGCTGACTGGCAGGGCGTCGTAACCGATGACGATACCGCCTATGCCGTCCAGGACCGCTTCGTCGCCCTCAAGAAACTCCCGACCGGCGGCTACAAGGTTTCCTTAACCTCCAAACAGACCCAGGACATGTTTGATTCTGACAGTCCCCTCTACGGGCAGCAAGTCGACTCCCACTTCCTGCCGGCCCCGGCCCACTTATCCTTAAAAGAACAGACAATGGCTCCCCTGCTCGAAGTCGAACTTGGCTTCCGGGCCACTGAAGATCTGCTGGCAACCGATAGTTTGGATGACCTCCTCCACAAGACCACGGTATGCGGAACCGTCGAATTGCCGGACAGCCGCTTTGCCGACTGGTTCCCCGACCTCGACAAGTTCAGCGTGATGAGTGACTGCGCGGTCGGCGGATTCGTCGTTTACGGCGAGGAGCGCCCAAGTGCTGAGGTTTTTCCAACCGTTGCGGACGCCGCCAACGTCAACGTGACCCTCTACCACGATGGCAAGGAAGAAGCCACCGGCAGCTCCAGCGAGGTCCTCGGGAACCCGTTCGAATCCCTCGCCTGGCTGGTTAAGAAACTCGCCGCCCAGGGAAAGGTTTTCCGGGCCGGACAATTAGTTTCCTCCGGGACCTTCCTCCTGCCGCCGCACCTGACTGCAGGCAAGTGGGAAGCAAAGTTTGACCACGGTTTCGGTAACGTCACGGTTAACGTCGTCGACTAATTAAGCGCACATACGAAAGGAAGTTTTATTATGACAAGAAAAGTAGCAGTAGTTGGAATGGGCCACGTTGGCGCCACAGTTGCACATTACCTCGTCGCCGGTGGTTTCGCCGATGATTTAGCACTTTACGACACAAATGAAGCCAAGGTCCAGGCCGATGCCCTCGACCTTCGTGACGCCATGGCAAACCTGCCCTTCCACACCAATCTAACGGTAAACGACGACTCTCAACTGGCAGACTGTGACGTGGTCGTCTCCGCCCTCGGTAAATCTAAGTTAGTCGACACCCCCGACCACGACCGCTTTGCCGAATTTAAATTCACCCGCACCCAAGTGCCGTTGGTCGCCAAGAAGCTGGTCGATAATGGTTTCCACGGCAAACTGGTCGATGTCACAAACCCCTGTGACGTCATCACTTCGATGTACCAAAAATTAACTGGCCTGCCAAAGGAGCACGTCATGGGAACTGGGACCCTGCTGGACTCTGCTCGGATGCGGGCCCGGGTCGGAGAAGCCCTCAAAGTCGACTCCCGCTCGGTCGACGGCTTTAACCTCGGTGAACACGGGAATTCCCAGTTCACTGCCTGGTCCACCGTCCGGGTTCTCGGCAAGCCCCTGCTAGAGCTGGTCAAGGAACGGGACTTAGACCTCGCCGACTTAGAAGAACGGGCCCGCCAAGGCGGCTACCTGGTTTATCAGGGAAAGAAGTACACCAACTACGGGGTGGCAACCGCTGCGGTCCGTTTAACCAACGCCCTCCTCAGTGACTCACGAACCATTATGCCGGTTTCCAACTACCGGGCCGAATACGGCACCTACCTTTCCTACCCGGCAGTGGTCGGCCGCGACGGGGTCGTCGAGCAATTGCAACTCGACTTAACCGCGGAAGAGCAGGAAAAGCTCGCCACCTCCGCCAAGTACATCAAGGAACGTTTGCAGGCGGAAGAAGAACGGGCGGCCCAGGCAGAATAAACGCTTGACACTTTAGTGAAGTATGACCAACCATGAAGCATAGATTAGAACATTTTTTGGCTTGCAAAATTAAAACTCTAATGATACTCTAATAAACATCGAGTACACGAAAGGAGAAAGATCAATGTTAATGTTAGTATTTGCTAATCAATTGCAGCAATCTTCCTCCTCAGCCTCTAGCTCTATTCGAGGCTGAGTGGTTTTAGTGTACCTAAAATAGAACGGTCTAATAAATTACCGGGTTCACTTAATCATTTGGCAATTTCCAGATGGTTACGGGTGGACCCGGTTTTATTATGCCGATTTTGAATTGGAGGAATGGTGATGAATAATCAACCAACAGAAGAACTAAAACGGTC
Organism: Limosilactobacillus pulli; assembly: GCF_947381555.1. Classification (NCBI taxonomy): domain Bacteria; kingdom Bacillati; phylum Bacillota; class Bacilli; order Lactobacillales; family Lactobacillaceae; genus Limosilactobacillus; species Limosilactobacillus pulli. The sequence goes on along the minus strand of NZ_CANCWQ010000029.1, from coordinate 18,056 downwards.
GTTAGGTTTTTGGTCGGCAATTTCGATTGTCGTGGGGACAATTATTGGTTCAGGAATTTTCTTCAAGCAGGGTTCTGGCCTTGATAGTGCCGGTTCGTCAACTCTCGCCATTGCTGCCTGGGTATTCGGGGGAATTATTACCCTAACTGGTGGGTTAACCATCGCCGAAATTGGGGCGCAAATGCCATACACCGGTGGCCTTTACGTCTATATTGAAAATCTCTACGACCGGATTCTCGGTTTCCTTGCCGGCTGGATGCAGATAATCATCTACGGCCCCGCAATCATCGCTTCGGTTGCCGGGTTTATGAGTATCTTAATGGCCAACTTCTTTGGTCTTGGCACCGCGTGGCGGATTCCACTGGCCGTCATCACTGTTCTGGCAATCGGTGTGATGAACCTTTTCGAAAACAAGGTTGGGGCAATCTTTGCCATCATTACAACGACGGGGAAAATGATCCCGATCGCAGCAATCATTATCTTTGGTCTCCTCTTTGGTAACCAGCACTCCTTCGGTCAAACCGTTACCGAAGTTCAACACGCTACTGGGGGCTTCGGTGTCGCCGTCTTAGCAACCCTCTTCGGTTACGACGGTTGGATCCTAATCGCTAACCTTGGTGGTGAGATGAAGAACCCGCAAAAGCTGCTACCAAGGGCAATCATCTTGGGAATTACCGCTGTCCTAATAATCTACACGTTAATTACTATCGGAATCCTCAAGTTCCTGCCGGCGAACTTAATCCACCGTCTGGGTGAAAATGCCACTGCCTATCTAGCAACTAAAGCCTTTGGCGCGATTGGTGGCAAACTTCTCTCGGCCGGAATTATCATCTCGATGATGGGAACCCTGAACGGAAAAATGATTACCTTCCCACGGATTGTTTACGCAATGGCACGCCGGGGCGACCTGCCATTCTCGCGTTTTCTATCGTTTGTTACGCCCAAGGGGAAGTCGCCCGTCATTGCCACATTGTTCATTGTGGCCCTCGCAACGGTGATGATGTTCTTCTTCGATCCTGACCACCTCTCGGATCTCTGTGTCTTCACTGTTTACTGCTTCTACCTGTTAGCATTTTTTGGGATCTTTATTCTAAGAAAGAAAAATAAGGAGAACCGTCCCTTCAGCACCCCTCTTTACCCGCTTGTCCCAATCATTGCGATTGCCGGTGGAATCTTCGTCCTGGTCAGCGAACTGTTCAACGATCCGGCCGGTGTCCTGCTCTTCATCGGAATCGTCATCGTTGGCCTTCCCATCTTCTACGCTGTTAAACGAATGGATGCCAAGCGGATGTAAAAAAGTGCCTTTACTGCGCGCTGAAAGACGAACGCCGTAAATCTGCTGCCTGCCAGCCGATTTGCGGTGTTTTTTAATCACTTCTTCGTAAATGCCGAACATTAAACGACGATTTTTAAAATAACGATTGATTTTTAACTATTTTCATTGTATTATCAAGTCAAATCTAAACGATATTTGAAATTTAATTTGTATTGTTCGTATTTAGGAGGTTATCATGCACTGGTTTGCAGATATTATGGCGGCGCTCGGCGTTGTCCTTAACGGGATTCCCCAGGGGATTATGGCGATGGGCCTTGGCTTTGCCGTTTTTCCCACCACGTTTTCATTTCTCTTAGTCTCTGGGATTAACCTTGCTTTTAATTCCGTCGCCCCGGTTTCGTTCCAGGCCGAGTCGCTCGCGTTGACCGGCAATCTGGGGAAAAACACCCGCGAGTATACCTCGATCATTTTTGGTGGCTCGATCATCATGCTGATTATCGGGCTCACCGGGACGCTGACCAGGATCGTGCAGGTGTTTGGCAACCATATCATCACCGCCATGATGGCCGGCGTCGGCATCATGCTAGCGAAAATCGCCCTCAACATGAGCAAGGGCCACGGCTGGACCGGCTGGGTTTCCATTGCGGTAGCCGTCATGACCTACTTGCTTTCCAAGGACCTGGTCTGGACAATTTGCCTGTCCGTCATTCTATCAAGCCTCTTTGCGGTCTTCGTTGAACACTACCAAAACGAGTTGCCCCAGAACGTCACTGTCCGCCGTTTCATTTTCACCAAGCCGCTCTTCAACCTGCGAATTCTGCGGGGAGCACTAGGCCTGGCCTGCTTAAATCTCGGAGCTAACCTCTCATACGGGTTGATTACCGGGCAAATGACCGGGATTAAGCCCAACCCCGTCAACCTGAACCTCTTGACCTCCTCCCAAGCCCTGGCCGACATGGGAACCAGCCTGCTCGGCGGTGCCCCGGTCGAAACAATCATCTCCGCGACGGCGAGCGCCCCAGAACCAGTGATTGCCGGAGTCTTAATGATGCTGATCATGGCCGTGATCCTGTTCGTCGGCTGGCTGCCCAAGATTGGGAAGTACGTCCCCAGCAGCTCCATCGCCGGCTTTTTGCTGGTCCTCGGCCTCTTTGTGACTTTTCCGGAAAATGCCGCCACCGCCCTGGCCGGCAAGGAACAGCTGACTGCCGCGACCACGCTGGTGATTACCGCTCTCGTCGATCCCTTCACCGGTTTACTGGCCGGTGGAGCAATGAAGTTTGTCCTGCCACTGCTTGGTCTTTAATTTAAGGAGGCTCACCGTGACTAACTATTACCAACTAAAACTCGGTCCCCTGAAGCGCAGACTGCCAATTATCCCCATCAGTGCGGACACGGCCATCGCTTCGTTTGTCCTCCTCGGAGATGACGAATTGTCCCTCACCGCCGCTGACATGCTTAGACCTCAGCTGCCAGCACAGTTTGACTACATCGTGACAGTGGAAAGTAAGGGCATTCCCTTCGCCCACGACCTCAGCCTCGCCACACGACACCCCCGTTCCTTCGTTATCCGCAAATCGATCAAGGGCTACATGCGCGAACCGCTAGAGCAGGACGTTAATTCAATTACGACTAAGCAGAAGCAGGAATTGGTTCTCGACGGTCAGGACGCCCAGCTGCTTCAAGGAAAGAAAGTTCTGCTCGTTGACGACGTGATTAGCACCGGCAGCTCCATTCACTCAGCTGCTACCCTGCTAGAAAAGGCTGGTAGCCACGTTGTCGGCAAGGTCGCTATCCTCGCTGAGGGGGACGCCGCCAAGCGCGACGACATCATTTTTCTTGCTAAGCTGCCGCTGTTCAAACCCGACGGTACTATCAAGGCCTAAGTATTTCCAAGCAGAATTGTGAGTGGGAAATAGCCTTCTCGACAGGGCGTATGGCTAACCTAGAACGATAGTTGGCACGGGCTGGCTAGCGTTCGTAGTTAGATACAAGCCTTGTGGTTATTTCGCACGTTATCTTTATAATAGTTAAGAACTAGCAAGAGGCTGGTGAGAAAACCATCGTTTTCTCCCAGCCTCATTTTTATTAATAAAAAATAGTTTTTAAAGTTTTATATAATGGCTAAATTCTTATTTTACTTTAGTTTTTTTGAAATGAGTTGACTTTGAATCTAAAAATGTTAAATTCTTAGTCATAAATTAAAAGATTAAAAAAAAGTGAGAAAGGTCGTGCGTATTATGACACGAAAAGTTGGTGTTATTGGTTCAGGAAATGTTGGCTCTACACTGGCCAACAATATGTTGGTGGCGGGAACGGCGGATACGCTGGTATTGATTGATACCAACGAATTGAAGCTGAATTCTGATGCGACTGATTTTGAGGATGCGGCAGCTAACCTGCCAACCCATACTACGGTGGTACGCAACGACTATGCAGCGCTGGCTGATGCCGATGTCGTCGTAATCGCGGTCGGTAGCATTGGCGTTCAAAATGATGATGCCAAGCATGATCGTTTCGTTGAATTAAAGGTTACCAGCAAGGCGGCCAAAGAAGTCGGCACCAAATTAAAAGAAGTCGGCTTCCATGGCGTGCTGGTTTCGATCAGTAATCCTTGTGACGTGATTGTGGCACTGTTCCAAAAATACACTGGGCTGCCAAAGACGCAGGTTATCGGTACCGGAACGCTGCTTGATACCTCTCGGATGAAGAAAGTCGTTGGTCAGAAGTTTGATGTCGATCCCCGCTCGGTATCCGGCTACAACCTTGGTGAACACGGCAATTCCCAATTCTCCGCATGGTCACAGGTTCGCGTAATGGGTCATCCTGTCGTCGAATTGGCCAAGGACCGTGATGACGTTGATCTGGACCAACTGGCAGAAGACGTTCGGGCAGGCGGCTACGTTGTCTTCCATGGCAAGAAGCATACCAACTTTGGGATTGCTGCTGCGGCTTTGCGTCTGGTTACGGCCGTATTGAACGATGCACATGCCGAACTGCCGGTTTCCAATTTCCGTGAAGAATACGGTACTTACGTTGGCTACCCAGCTATCATTGGTCGTCAAGGTTTGGTTCGCCAGCTGCAGCTTGATCTGACCGATGAAGAAAAAGAAAAGCTGGCAGCTTCTGCCAAATACGTTAAGGACCGTTTTGACGATGTATCAGTTAAGCTAGACAACGAATAAAAACCAACCAAAAAAGGATGTGTCAGATAGGCACATCCTTTTTTGCGTCCAACAGACTGAGCAATTGTTTTCACAACTAGTCGGCGCTAACGTATTTAGACATTTCCTGACTGCTGCTTTCAAACGCACTTTGGCCATTCAAAGCTCTAAAGATGGCTCGTTCGACTGCCGTATTGCTGGTGGTATTTGCAATAGCAAATGGTCGTTCATAGCGCTTGGCATGATGAGTCGTCAGCTGACTGATGCGATGGTGGATCTTATCGATGCAGACAACTACCAGATCAGCATCCTTAACAGCCTTTTTCAGCTTGCTGCTGGAGACTTTTTCTTCCATTGAGGCATCCAAACCATAAAAGACGCCATGGTGCTTGGCAATAACCGGCTTAAGGTCTTGAACCTTGCTGCGCATACCGGTAACGACCAGGACGTGCTTTTGCTTGAGGTCATAGTCGAGCTTGTCGGTGTAATCATGACGCTGGTTGGTGACTTTTTTAGGCTTTTGCAGCTTGCGTGGCGTCTTGGTGGTGTCAAACTCATGCTCACTATGAATCCAGCGAATCTCGCCAGCTTTGGCATCACGCATCCCGTTGCCATGGTCATAATAGGCAAAGTCGATAATCATGCCAGGCTTGAGATTGCGGCTAGCATACTTGTAAGGGTCGATTACGATTGTATTGGCATGCGACTCATCCAGAATCGAATTACCCTTAAGCGTTTTTTTGATCTGGAGCACGTCTGATCCAGCAACGGGTTCCAAGGTGGCATATTCGATGACCTTGGTTGGCGTGGTGCTGATTGCCAGATGATCATTGGTAACACGATTGATAGCTGGCAATTTGCCATGGATCAAGCGTTGGCGATCCAGCTGCACGACGTCGCCATCATTGATTGGAAATGGCAGCTTGTGCAAAATACTTTCAGAATAGAAGCGATGATTGATTTCGGCCCCACTTAATAGACGATGAACCGGGTAGCAGTTGTCACGGGCCAAAAGTTCGACTTCAGAAAGTTCAGGTGGCACATTGTCAGCTGCTGTGTTATTTTCAGCTTCTTGATTGGCCAGAGCTTTTCTTAAGTAGGCCTGATTATCGCTAACTTTAGGCGCTTGAGGATCCTGGGTCTTGCTGATTGTCGCATTGGCGGCCTGATCACGTTGTGGACGTTCGCTTGCGTCGGCTTTCGGCGTTTGGGAAAGATGATTGAGCGTGATCTTGGGGGTGTTGACGCCACGGCGAATCTTATAGCCAGGCTTGGCAGATTGACTGGCAGGGCGCGACGATTTTTGGTCTGCGGGCTGCAATTGATTGAGCAGATCAACGATGATCGTTAGACTGCGCTGAGTCTGCAGCAGACTCTCCGGATCACCGGTGGTATGGTTTAAAAGTTCGATTAATTCATGACGATAATCATAGACCATAACAAAATTCCTCTTTTCTAAAGATTGACTGCTTCCATCTTAGCAAAGCCAAGCGGACATGTCAGTTGTCAAGCCTGAACTTATTTGGATTTATGGCTAAGCGATGGCTGTCAAATCAGTTAAAGGGATGCTGAAACCAAAAAGCGGTTCGGTTTTGTTGGCGAAGCGCTTATTTGACTGCTGAATCGGTTATAATAAAGACAAAATCATAAAGGAAGTTAGTTATGGCTAAGCGCAATATTAAAATTTTTTCGCATAACGATCTGGACGGCTTTGGGGCGCCAGTATTGGTCAAGACGGTCCAAGACGTTATGTTTCCCGATGCCGAGTTTGATCTGACCAGTATCGGCGCCGGCAGAATCGACAGTGAGCTGGACTACTGGTTCAAAAGTCCCGCAACTGCCACGACAACGGATGTCTGGATTATGGATATGACGCCAGACAGCGAGCATACGATGCAGGAGCTCAATCAGCAGTTTGCCAATCACTGGTTGGTTTTTGACCACCATGAAACTGAAGCGGCATTGCGGCAAAAGTTTGCGGCCAATACGATCAAGCCAGCTGATGCCAAAATCAATCCCAGCGCAACCAGTTTGGTATGGGACTGGCTTCAAACGCTGCCGAACTTTGACAAGTTAAGCCAAGAGCGACAGCAGCAGTTAGCGGAACTGGTGGAACTGATTCGTGCCTATGATACGTGGGATTGGCAAAATGATCCTGATATGAGCGAAAAAGAGCGCCAAGCAGCCGATAATTTCAATCAGTTGTTCTGGTTTTATCCACTTGAGTATTCCGAAAAATTTGTTCAAAGCGTTTTTGACAAGGGCTGGACAACGTATCGGCAAGACAACGACCTGTTGATTCAAACCTTAAATGATCGACGTGCTAAGTATTTGAAGTCGCACTTAAAAGACGTGGTTAAGGTAACGGCAGATGGTCATCAATTTGGAATCGTCTATGCCAGCGACTATAAATCGGAAATCGCGCATGAATTACTGACACAGCAGCCAGCTTTAGATGCCGTGCTGGTAATTAGTCCTAAGAGTGTTTCTTTACGCAGCAATGGCAAAATTGACGTGGCAAAATTTGCGGAAACCTATTATCAAGGCGGTGGCCATGCTGATGCAGCTGGTGGACGATTGGACATCAATCCGATTCGCTTGGGTGAGCAGGCGGTTGCTGATGAACTTGAGCAGATGACAAGCGTCAAAAAAGAAGAAAAAGCAGAAACCGAAAGCACACTGGCAGATAATCTCGATCCAGACATGGCAGCAAAGCTAGCAGCCTTATTCGGCAAAAAGGAAGACTAAAAAATCGGGTTCGTCAATTGGCGAATCCGATTTTATTTTGGCAATTCTGCTACGCTGCCGCGCTCAATCAGCTTGAATGGCACCAGTTCAGAAGGAGCGTTACCAAGCAGGTCTAAGACGCTGTTAACGCCGATTTGATAAAAGTCCTGGGTAACACTGGTCAGCTGCGGATCTGTAATCTCGCAAAGAAAAGTACCATCAATGCTGACGATGGAAAGATCTTGCGGAATCTTGATCCCCATTTGCGCAGCTTGACGCATGATTCCCATTGCGACCAGGTCACTGGCAGCCACTACCGCGCTCAGTTTAAGGTCTGGCCATTGCTGCATGATGGTTTGGCCAGCCTCGTAGCTGTAGTCGCCATATCGAATCCAATCCTGTTCAATTGGCAGATGGTGTTCATACATGGCTTTTTGATAGCCGGCGCGGCGTTGGAGACCAGTATGTGAATGATTAATGCCAAAAAGACCAATGCGGCGGTGGCCCTTTTGGATTAAGTATTCGACACTTTGAGCCGCCAGCTCGGTATTGTCTGAGCTGATAAACTGTAATGGCAATTCATATGAATAATTGGAAACCAGGCGGACTGGAATCTGTGAATCCTGCAGCATTTTAAGGCTTTTGAGATCAATCTCGCTGCCAACCAGCAAAATGCCGGCACGAGGGCCTGCAGTAGCGTCCTTGATGGCTTGATGGAGCAGCTTTTCATTATGATCACCGGCATAAAGAATAATGATGTGATGATCATGGGCAAGAGCGGTCTGCTGCATACCATCCAAAATACCGGTCGAAAAATTGGTTGGAGTGTTATTAACGATTACGGCAATCGTGTCACTGGAACGCATGGCTAATTCAGCCGCCACACTGTTTTTTCGATAGTCTAATTTGGCAGCAGCATCCCAGACTCGTTGGGCAGTTTGGGGAGTATAGGTGTTGGCTTTTTTGGCCATTACTCGCGAAACCGTAGCAATTGAAACACCGGCTTGACGGGCAACGTCTTTGATGGTGGGCTTATTGGCGACCATGGCAACCAGCCTTCTTTCGTAATTTAATTTATATATTCATTATAGCATGCAGATGTTTTCTATAAACGCTTACCGAAACTTCTAAATCCTTGTTGTAAACGTTTACGCTGAGTGGTAGGATAGCCGTAGATTATCAGGCAAAGGAAGTCGAACCATGAGCAGTAAACTAAAAGATTTTCAATTTAACCAACAATCGCTGCAGCTGAACTATGAGCAAGGCAAGCTTGAGTTGACCGTACTGACGCCAGGCATTGTGCATGTCTTCCAGGATCACGGTCGCTCCAGAAATTCATATGCAATCGAAGGCAATAAGCAACAAAAAACCAAGGTAAACGTATTCGATAAGGGTGATCATGTAGAACTGGAAACGGCACAGCTTTTGATCAAGGCCTATGATGATGAGAAGCTGGACGTTTATGACTCACTAGGCAATCCGCTGATTATCGACTATCGCGGATCACGTCAGCCACTTGCAAGCGATTTAGATGCTGAGCACCGGAAGACGGTTTTGGCGGAGGGACACTCGGTTGCTGATGAGCTTCACCATGAGTCACATTATTATGAAGTCGTTAAAACGCTGGCCGCTGATGAGCAGTTTTATGGTTTGGGTGATAAGACAGGCTTTTTGAACAAGCGCGGCTATGACTATGACAATTGGAACAGCGACGTCCCCCAAGTGCATACTGAAGCGACGACTAAGCTCTATAAGTCGATTCCAGTAGTTTATGGATTAAAGAATGGGCATCCATATGGCATGTTTTTTGATAATACCTATCAAAGTCATTTTGACCTGGGCAAGGAAAGTGAGCATTATTACTTCTATTCGGCAATTGATGGCAATCTTGACTATTACATTCTCGGCGGGCACAGTCTAAAAGAAGTCGTAGCCAACTATACCTATTTGACCGGTCGCGTTCCAATGCCGCAAAAATGGATGCTGGGATACCAACAGTCACGTTGGGGATACAGTATCAGCCAAGAGCGAGTTGAGGAATTAGCCGAAAAGTTTGAAGAGTACGAGCTGCCAATCGATGTGATTCATCTGGATATCGACTATATGCACGGCTATCGCGACTTTACTTGGGATACCAAAAAATATCAGCATCCTAAAGAATTTGTCGAACAGATGCGTAAGCGTGGAATTCGCTTGATGCCGATTCTTGATGCTGGGGTCAAAGAGGATCCAGACTATGATCTTTATCAAGAAGGTCTTGAACAAGGATATTTTGTTAAGAATCCGGATGGTACGGTTTATGTCAATGCAGTCTGGCCAGGCAAATCGGTCTTTCCTGACTTTGGTCGGCCTGAGGTTAGAGCATGGTGGGCCAAACACGTTAAGTTCTTTACCGATCTAGGTACCTGCGGAATCTGGAACGATATGAACGAGCCTGCATCATTTAACGGACCACTGCCGGAAAATCTAGAGTTTCATGATGAAGAGCAGATTAGCGACCATCGCCGAATGCATAATGTTTATGGTCATAATATGGCTAAGGCAGCTTATGAGGGGTTAAAAGCTGAAACCGGACGGCGACCATATGTCATTACGCGTGCTTGTTACGCAGGAACGCAAAAATACTCTACTGTTTGGACGGGTGACAATCAGAGTCTTTGGAGCCATCTACAGCTGTCAATTCCTCAGCTGACCAATTTAGGATTGAGTGGCTTTGCGTTTGCGGGAACTGATATTGGTGGTTTTCAAGCAGATGCGACCGGTGAGCTGTTGATACGGTGGCTGGAGTCAGCGCTATTCGTACCACTGTTCCGTAATCATGCCGCATTGGGGACACGCTATCAAGAACCGTGGGCATTTGATAAACAGACGCTTAACATCTACCGTAAGTACTTGAATCTAAGATACCGCTTGATTCCGTTTTTGTATGATCAATTCCGCCATGAGACTCAAGCCGGGCTGCCGGTTATGCAACCTTTGGTATTGAATTATGATCATGATCCACAGGCTCGCAGTATCAACGATGAATATATGGTTGGCACCAGTATTTTGGTTGCACCGGTCGTTACGCCACAGACGACAAAACGCCTGGTCTACTTGCCAGCGGGTGAATGGATTGATTTTTGGAATCATGCATCTTATGCCGGTCGGCAGACTATCGTTGTCGATGCACCAATCGATAAATTGCCATTGTTTATCAAAGCCAATACGATCTTGCCATGGGGATGCAAAACCATGCATGTCAGCGATAAACCTGATCAGATTATGACGTTTAGAGTCTACGGTGAATGTGGCTCATATATGCACTATCAAGACAATGGGCTAGACTTTGCCTATCAGGATGGTGAATATAACGAATACTACGTCGAGGTTGATGAAAATGGTCAGGCATTAGTTGAGCTGACCAAACATGGCTATGGTCCCAACTATCAAAAGATTTGCGTTGAAACGGCTGATCAGCGCCTTGAATTTAACTATGATGAAAAATCTGGCAGCTATCGGCAAAGGTAAAATAAAGAGGTTGGGAAAAAACTAATTTTTCTGACAAAATAAAACAACTTTAATAATAGAAATGGCTGAAGATCAACGTTTTAAGTCACGCAATCTTCAGCCATTTTTCTGTTTTGAGACTTTATTCCCAGCCTCTTTCTACCCTAAGTCAAGTGTTATCAGCGATTTTAGATCTTTAATAGATCAGCTGGTTGATGAAGCAAAAACTCACTATCCATGATTTTTTCTGGATTGGCAGCACCGTATAAGGCAGCCGCAAATTTAACACCGGCTGCATGCGCGGCTTTTTCGTCATTGATTGTGTCACCAACGTAGATGGCGGTTTCTGGAGTAGCATGCATTTGATCTAATGCTGCCAAAACCGGTTCTGGGTCAGGTTTATGGCGATCGGTATCATTTGAGGTGATAACAATGTCAAACAAGTTGGCAAAAGTAAATAGATTGGCAAAATGATTGTCATACTCGTCACGCAGCTTGGAAGTGGCAATTGCTATCTGAGTGTCGGGACGTTGGGATAGTTTTAAAAGCGTTTCTGGAATTCCTTCAAACACTCTAACGCGATCTTCTCTTTGATAAGCCAGTTTGAACCATTCCTGCTGCATTTGGCGACGCAATTTTTCATCGGCGACGCCAGCAATCTTTAAAGCGTCCAAACCGGTAATGCCAAATAAATCATGCTTTTTCTGTTCTACTTCGGCAGGATCTGTATGAAAGCCGTACTTCTCTAAAATTTCAATCATTGCCGGCATGTACATGTCAATTGTATTGATCAGGGTACCATCAATGTCGAAAATGTAGTTTTTAATCATCAAAAATAAAATCCTCCTGTATGTGGACCATACCTCAACGCCTTAATTGTACCGCAAATCTCTTTATGAAAATATTGAAAAATGCGCTACCTGGCTTTGCCAAGGTAACGCGAGAGAAGCTCTATTATAAAAGTTCTATTTGTTAACGCCAACGATGCCGAAACCGCCGTCCCAGCCGATTTTTTCACTGGCTGCCAGGGTCAGCTGCAAAAAGCCAAGTGATTCCAGCTCACGAGCCCGCTTGAGCTTACCAGCATCCAATACTCGCAAAGCACTGTCTGCTAAGGCTGCCTTAAAGGTTTCCTTGGCATCTTCATCGTCGCCAACGACCAGAGCCGTTGTTGGCAGATCACCAATTTTGCCGCTTTGAAGCGTAGCTGCGAAAGTAGTGTGTACCGTACTTGCCGGCAGCAGTTTCTGCAGTTGTTGCGCTGCTGAGCTGTCAGCTGGCACTACCAGTTCGTCAAAAGTTTCAAAATTCAATGGGTTAGTGATATCAACGACAATTTTACCAGCCAGCTTGGTTTGGTACTGCTTGGCAAGTGCTGCCAATGCTGGATATGGAACGGCCATAACTACGATGTCGCCGAGGCGTTCGGCAGTGTCTTTTGAGCCGTAGTATTGAACATCATTGCCAGCATCGGCAAAGTTTTTACCGATTGCTTGTCCCATATTGCCTTTACCGAAAATTGTGATTTACATTTTTTGTCCTCCTGGTTCTAAAAGCTGTTTTCTTATATCATTGTAGATTTTAATAAGAATAAACCTTACTTTTAGTAAGTTCCGACTTTTAAGTTTGCTACGCACCAATTGGTAAGAATTGTGAAATCCTTTAAATAAAGGAGAAATTAAATTTGACGAAAAAATTAGCTCAAGATGGCAGCTGTCCAGTCGCGACCACGCTTTCACTGTTGAATAGTCAGTGGAAGATTCTGATTATGCGAGAACTGCTGATTCATTCAAGCGAAAGATATAGTGAGCTGCAGCGCAACGTTGTTGGTATCAGTCAAAAGATGCTGACACAAAGCCTTCACGAGATGACGGTAGATGGAATCGTACAAAGGCAAGTCTTTCCCGAAGTACCGCCACACGTTGAATACAGCTTGACCAGCCTTGGACAAAGCATGGATCCGATCTTAAAAGCAATTCATAGTTGGGGAAATCAGTATCTGGCCAGTCATCCCGAAAAAATAAGACGAATGAACAGCCGGAAACCGATTTTGCGCAAAAGCAACCATAATCAAACAAAAATGCCCTGCTTAAATTTTAGGCAGAGCGTTTTGCTTATTTAGTCAACCACCATCGGCTAAAGTCGATGGCTTGTGAGCAGACACCCCGATATTGAGTGTCTGAACCACAATTTGCATAGATACGGACGATTTACTCAAACAGCCACAGTTGCTTGAGCAGTGATCATCTAATTACCAATGCCTTTTACATTCCCAGGTTGCCATAGGAATGATATATCAATAGTTGTTAGATAGTCAGTCTTATAATGCTGTAATACTCACTTTGGTTCTCAGCGAGGCAGTTACTAAGTTAATTACTATCTATAAGGATTAGATCATAGCAGGCCTATCCATCCCATGACTAAAGTCACGGGATTTCCGGCTAGGCATAATTAAAAGTATCAGATTCGACTTCACGAATAAAATCAGCCAAATGCTTGTAGTAGACGTCAGGGTTGTCGATCATGTGGTGATGACCCCCATTTGGCGTAGTAACCAGTTTGGCGTTTGGAATTTCTTTTTCCATGGTCTTGGCAGTATCCAAAGGCATGGTTTCGTGTTCCCCGAACGTCAGCAGGGTTGGTACCTTGATGTTCTTTAATTGGTCGCGGAAGTGCCAGTCTTTGAGCTTGCCAGTAATCACAAACTCGTTATCGCCCTGGAAGGCGTTGTAAACAGCCGTGCCGCCAAGATCCTTGACGTGGTAAAGCTTGGATGGCTGCTTGCGGTCGACAAAGTTTTCGTTAAGGACCTGCACGTCGGCTTGATAGCGATCGTTATCATAGTCGTTGTTCTTTTCGCATTCCTTCATAAAGGCAACTTCTTCAGCGGGCAAGACGTCTTCTCTAACTTTGTTGACATGGGCAACGTATTCGTCGATTTCGTCAACCATCGAGGAGATGATGGCGCCCTTCAAGTGTTGACCGTATTTAACGGCGTATTCTTGAACCAGCAGTCCGCCCCAGCTTTGACCAATCAAGTAGAAATTATCGATTCCCAACTTTTGCCGTACTTCTTCGACTTCATCCAAAAAGTATTCGTAAGTCAGGTATTTGTCGGCAATCTTAGGATCAGAATAGTCTGGCTGATCAGAATACAAAGAGCCTAATTGGTCATACATGTGAACTTGAACGTTAAGTCCCTGCTTCTTTAATTGATCGGCAGCATCTTCCCAATATTCATGATTGCCGCCAGGACCACCATGCAGCGCCAGCAGATGAATGTCGCCTTCGCCTTGCGTATTGGTCCATAAATGATAATCGTTATCAAGGGTTAAAATCGTTGTACCTTGTTTCAAAATCGTCAACTCCCATTCTCTCAGATATAAACGCTAAATTAATAGTTTAAAGACTATTTTACGTTTTTTATTAGATAACGTAAACCAAAAACACTGCCACCTTGGCAAATGTGACAGAAAATCTATCATAATTTTTCAAAATCAGGTAAAAACAGTGCCGAATTTTCAGTCATGATTTGATAATTAATTTTTTCGTTGCCACGCAGAGTCATTTCATAGTCGGTACCGCAGATTACCAACCGTAGCTGATGTCCCTTCAGCAGTCGATGGAAAACGGGCTGCAGCGATAAAGTGAGATCCACGAATTCATTCGGGTAGAGTGGCTCAGTGACGGCGGAATCGTGGGGGTTTTGCAGATTGATATGACCATAGGAGATCACTTTGTAAGGCGTGGGCTCATTTTGCAGCTTGAATTCGCGTAGATCATCATATTTCCAGTGATAGCCCAGTGAAAGCCCATTACGGCTCAATAAGACGGGATTCTCAGTCAGACGCTTGGCCGATCCCTGGTCGATCAAAAAGACAGAGAGCAGGCCATGATCATTGTCACAAGCCGCTCTTAGTCTTACGGTTGGCGTGCCGCGCAACAGATAGTCATCAGTTAGCGGCGCGGTCAGATAGCTGAGACTGAAGCGATTCTTCTCGCTTAGCAGAGCCTTTTTCCAATGAGCGGGATGAGCGCACCAATCCTGGTAGATCTCTGTCTGCCATTGATAATCGATAAAGTCGCGAGTTGGCGTTACCAATGGCTCTTTTTCACTCAGCTTTTGGTGAGCATTGAGATAGAATTTGGCACTGTGATCTTCATCCCAATTTTGATAGGCCGTCCAGGTTTCTGGTGTGGCATTGTCTTGAACCAATACGGCCGGCAGCAGATCATCGGCATGATTGTCGATTTTCCAAAGCTTGTTGGAAAGCCAGAGATTCACCATGTCGGTAAAGTCCAGCGAGCGAAAGGCATTGATATAGATGTGCTGGCCTTGATGCAGGATCAGCTTGCTGTTGGCTGCATTTTTCTTCAGACCTTCATAAAGGGCTTTGACGTTGCTTGGCTTAACGTTGTCATCATTAAGCCCATGAACCGTCATAACGCTGGCTTTGATTTGATCGATCCGTTTGCGATAATTGCGGCGATCCCAAAAATCATTGTAGTTGCCGGTTTTTCGATCCATTGCCAGATTCATCTGGGCCAGATAGCGATTATTGATTTTCTCAACCCGCCGATAGTCGCCAGGCCGCTTGGTACGGCTAAAGCATTCGGCTGCCAGCGTATCGGCATCTTCACCTTGAAAACCACCGGCTGCTCTGACCAGGCCATTTTCACGGTAATAGTCATACCAGCTTGAAATGGCGGCTTCACTAATGATAGCTTTAAGTCCCTTCACACCAGTCGTGGCAACGGCTGTTGAAAGTGTCCCCAGATAAGAACGGCCGGTCATTGCTACATTGCCGTTACACCAATCTGCTTTGACGGCCAGACCGCTGGTGCGATCAGAAAAAGCCGTGCGATCGCCGTGCAGCCATTCAACTACGGCCTGCATTGATTCAACCTGTTCAGGCGAGCCGCATGTCTGCAGGCCATCAGAATCTCTAGTCCCAATTCCGGCACAATAGACGGAAGCAAAGCCGCGGGGCGCCAGATAGTCGTTTAACGTGTAGGCCGGCGTCTGACTAAAGGTTTCAGTGGCTTTTGTCGTGCCTTGGATTACTTGATGACGTGGGTGAAGATTAAAACCAGGTTCTATAGGCGCTGCTTGACCGGGTTCTTTATGGCTCAAAGTTTGATTAACGTTATGGGTTGCTTTTACGCCCCATTCATCATTGGTTCCCTGATTATAGGGGCTGGCGGTAAAGACGGCAGGCACCTTCAAGCCTTGATTGGATTCAGCAGGCCGCATGATTTCAACTTTTACCAAATCGGCTTGATCATCGAAATCAGTATCAACATCGGTTTCAACATAGACAACCTCATAGATGAATTCGTGCGGATCAAAAACGGCGAGTGACTTGCCGTTAAAAAAGAGCGGTTTTTGGTCAGCGGGCAGCGCTTGAGCCCATTTCAGCAAGCCTTGAGCCGTGAGTGTATCCAAGAGTGTCTGGCCATTTTTGGTATGCGTATTTAAAAGATCATAAAAAGCAGCAATCACGTCTTCGGTAGTCCATTGTTCAAAATGATGATGTAAAAGCTGCATTTGATCCATCCCAGCTAATGGATCAGTAATTGCAAAATCAATTGCCGGCTCAAATTCTAACAGCTGCAGGCCGACAAGATAGAAAGCCTGGTCATTGAGCGACTGACCACTTGCCAGCCAGTCATTCAAATTGAGCTCAGGCGTTGCCAAAATGTCTTGGCGCCAACGCTTTAATGCCGGTTCAGAAATGCAGCTGCAGTTGATTCTGTCTAGCAGCGTCTGCCACATTTGGTTGGGCTTAAGCTTACTGCTCTCGTTTTCTTTTAGAAGCTGGATAGCCTGGAGCTCTTGGCATTGCTGTTCAAAAGGCAGACTCATCATGGCAAATTGATTGTTTTTCATTGGCAGAACCTCCCCAAATTACGCTAAGCGCTGATGCTTATTAATTAGTGAATATTTTATAACATTCTCACGTTTTCTGGGATGCGGCTCAGCAATTATTTAACATTAGCTGAATAATCAATAGCTTGGATGGCCAGGATTTTGCGAGCATGGCAGATCGAAATGGCAATGATTAAGATGATGGCCAGAATTGCCGTGGCTTCCCAGCGCTGATGTAATTTTTTAAATTATATTTGATTGGGATTAATTTAGTAATTTATGTGCAGAAGTTCATTAACAGCTGCAAACGCTTTGTTTTTATTTTTGCAAGTTAAAAAACAAGGAAATACATGACATCTACAAAGACAATTGTTTGTGATTTTTTATACAAATTAATTGATCAAGCGCTTTCTTTAATGATAAGATGAACCTATCACATATTTGGTTTGTATAATTGGAGGTAATGATATGTCTGAAGAAAAGCGTGTTGCTGTCGTTACTGGTGGAGACCGTGGGATTGGCCGCGGCATTACAGACCAGCTGCTTAAGGATGGCTATTATGTCGTAATCGCCAACCGCAATGAAGAAGCCGGTAAGAAAGCTGTTGAAGAATTGAACGCTCAAGGGTACGAAGGCAAAGTCGTATCCGTAGCCGGTGACGCATCCAAGAAGGAAAGCCACGAACGTTTCGTTAAGGCTGCCGTCGATAACTTCGGCCGTTTAGACACGTACGTAAACAATGCCGGAATTGCTCAGATCAAGTTGCTCAAGGATGAAACCGAAGCTGACATGGACGAGATTTTCCACGTCAACGTCTACTCAGTGCTGTTCGGAATGCAGGCCGCTGCTGCGCAATTCCGCAAGCAGGACGATGGCGATAAGATCCGCAAGATTATCAATGCCTCCAGTATCGCCGGCCACATTGCCTTTGACATGCTTGGCGCCTACTCCGCATCCAAGTTTGCCATTCGGGGCTTGACGCAGGCTGCTGCCAAGGAACTTGGTCGTGAGCACATTACGGTCAACGCCTACTGCCCAGGCATCGTTGGCACTGACATGTGGGACTACATCGATGAAAAGATGGTTGAAGCATGGGGCGGCAACAAAGGGGACTACCTTAAAAAGTACTCTGGCTCCATCACGCTGGGCCGGGTTGAAACGCCGGCTGACGTGGCCAACTATGTATCCTGGCTGGCATCGACCAAGTCTGACTACATGACTGGTCAAGCCGTTCAAATCGATGGCGGGATTCAATTTATCTAATTCCAGCCTTTTCAAACTGAATATTTAAAGTAAAAGCCGCGCTCCTCACTAGGACACGGTTTTTTGCATGTTCAATTTTTTCTCTCCCTAAAATAAAATTCTTACCGAAAAATTACTCATTTATAATCAGCTTTTATAGGACAACTCGTCTTGAATGAAAAGTTATAAAAATAATAAAAATTTTTAAAAACGGCAGATTGCAAGAAATAACTTGAACAAATCTATTGGCGCAGATTAAGCAAAAAGATCTCAATTGGTGAATGCCAGT
>NZ_CANCWQ010000028.1:0-22395 GCF_947381555.1 Limosilactobacillus pulli | reverse complement strand
TCGAAAAGTGTTAAATTATGAAACCCCATATGAAGTATTTTTTGAGAAATCGTTGCACTTGGTTTGACAATTCGTCATAATGAAATCTAATATTCAAAATGTTTAATGCTTGAGGAGGTAAAAATGACTTTTCCACAATTAGACCTGGCTGATGCCAAGGGTCCTAAAGCAACTATTAAGACTAACCACGGTGACATCGTGATCCAATTGTTTCCAGAGCAGGCACCTAAGACGGTGGAAAACTTCATCACGCTGGCTAAGCAAGGCTACTATGATGGCGTGACGTTCCATCGGGTCATTCCTGAATTCATGATTCAAGGTGGTGACCCAACCGGTACCGGTGCTGGCGGTCAAAGCAGCTTTGGTGCTCCGTTTGAAGATGAGTTCAGTCGTGAACTGTTTAATTTCAATGGTGCTCTTTCAATGGCCAATGCCGGCCCTAATACCAACGGCAGCCAATTCTTTATCGTCAGTGCTACGCAGGTGCCTGATAATATGATTGGTCAAATGAAGCAGCTGGGCTGGCCTAAAGAGGTGGTTGCCAACTACGAACAAAACGGTGGGACACCATGGCTGGATGGTCATCATACCGTATTTGGCCAGGTAGTCAGCGGCATGGACGTCGTTGACGAGATCAGCCGGGTTGCTCGTGATGCGGCTGACAAGCCAAAAGAAGATGTTGTAATGACAACGGTTGAAATTGATGAAGCTTAGCATATGATTATCAAACCGCAGACAGTGTTTAAAGGCTGTCTGCGGTTTTTTATATGCTTTGAGATTAATAGCCGATTACATATAAAATGACTGGTTACTCGAACGGGCGAAAGATTTTTAGATTTTTTTGAAATTAATTAAAGATTGTGCAAAAGTTTCAAAAAGATTAAAACGGCTTGGTAACGGGTTTTTGATTGGGGATTATAAGTAATTGTTATAAGCTCTATGTGTTTTGACTATAGCAGTTTGTGCAGAGTAAAGTTGGAACCGTAGAAAAGCAACAACGCTTACATCACTTTGTTTATATCGCATGTTGAATTCAATTGGAGGTTTTAATATGCCAGAATTTCGTACTGAAGAAGATACTCTAGGTCCAGTTCAAATCCCTGCCGATGCTTTGTGGGGTCCTCAAACTGAACGGAGCCGTCACAACTTCCCAACTGGCCAATACATGCCAATCGCTATTATTCGTGCACTGCTGAACATTAAGAAGGCAGCTGCTCAAGCTAACATGGAAACCAACGCGATTTCTGAAGAAAAGGGTAACCTGATCGTTAAAGCCGTTGATGAACTGCTGGCTTTGAGCGATGAAGATCTGCGCAAGGACTTCCCATTGAAGGTTTACCAAACCGGTTCCGGTACGCAGACCAACATGAACACTAACGAAGTCGTAGCTCATAAGGCAATGCAGATCAACCCAGACGTTGAAATCCTGCCTAACGATGATGTTAACAAGGGCCAAAGCTCAAATGACACGTTCCCAACTGCTATGAACGTCGTTGCCTTAGAAGCACTGGACAAGCTGAAGCCAGCCGTACAACACCTGATCGATGAATTGAAGATCAAGCAAGACAAGTACTGGGAAACGGTTAAGGTTGGTCGGACTCACTTGCAAGATGCCGTTCCATTGACTTTTGGTCAAGAAGTATCCGGCTACGTATCTGCACTTGAACACGACCTTAAGTACATCGAACAGCTTGAACCAACGCTGGAAGAATTGGCAATCGGTGGGACGGCTGTTGGTACTGGTCTGAACGCTGCTGAAGGCATGCCTGAAAAGATCGCCGAAAAGCTCAGCCAAGCATACGGTCTGAAGCTGACTGCCAAGAGCAACAAGTTCTATGGCCTGTCACACCACTCTGGCCTCAATGTGGTTCATGGTGCTTTGAAGACGCTGGCTGCCGACATGTTTAAGATCGCTCAAGACATCCGTTTCCTGGCTTCTGGTCCACGGGCCGGCTATGGTGAACTGCACATCCCGGCTAACGAACCAGGCTCTTCAATCATGCCTGGTAAGGTTAACCCAACTCAAGCTGAAGCCGTTACGATGGCTGCTTTGCGAGTATTCGGCAATGACGTGGTCGTTTCAACTGCCTCCTCACAAGGTAACTTTGAAATGAACGTCTTCAAGCCAGTTATGATTGATGCCTTCCTGGAATCTGCCGACCTGCTGACGGGTACGACGATGGGCTTTGCTGACAAGATGATTCATGGTCTGACGGTCAACGAAAAGCGGATGAAG
Source organism: Limosilactobacillus pulli (assembly GCF_947381555.1). Classification (NCBI taxonomy): domain Bacteria; kingdom Bacillati; phylum Bacillota; class Bacilli; order Lactobacillales; family Lactobacillaceae; genus Limosilactobacillus; species Limosilactobacillus pulli. The sequence goes on along the minus strand of NZ_CANCWQ010000028.1, from coordinate 20,159 downwards.
GAACTGCTGGACAACTCACTGATGACGGTTACGGCACTTTCCCCACACATTGGCTACCATGACAGTGCCAAGATTGCTCAAGCTGCCGACAAGGCTGGCAGCACGCTGAAAGAAGCTGCCCTGAAGTCTGGCAAGGTTACCGAAGAGCAATACGACGAATGGATGGATCCGCTGAAGATGACCAACGCCGATCGTCACGATTACGAAGACTAATTAAAGGAGCTGCAAAATGGCACAATTTCAAACCACGCCAGTCAGTCAGCTGGCCGGCAGCTATGATGCCGTGATCGTCGGTTCTGGCGGTACCGGTCTGGCGGCTGCAATTCAAGCTCATGAACTGGGGATGAACGTTGCCGTGCTGGAAAAAGAAGAACAGCTTGGCGGCAATACCAACCGGGCCTCTTCTGGGATGAACGCTGCTGAAACCAACGTTCAACTCAAGCATGGCATTATTGACAATATCAATGACTTTTACCGTGAAACCTACAAAGACGGCGGTAAGCTCAACGACAAGGACATGCTTGGTTTCTTTGTTGTTCACTCACCACTTGCAATCGACTGGCTGGCCGACCATGGCATCAAGCTAGAAGACGTTACGATTACCGGTGGGATGTCCAAGAAGCGGACCCACCGTCCAGCTTCAATGGCTCCAATTGGTGGTTTTCTGGTCAAGAGTCTGCTAGATGTCGCTGCTAAAGAAAACATCCCCGTCTTTAACAAGGTTAAGGTTGAAAAGCTGGTTAAAAACGACCAAGGCGCAGTTGCCGGGGTCGTAGCCAGCGTTGATGGTCAGCCAAAGCAGATCAATGCTAAGGCCGTGCTGCTGGCAACCGGTGGCTTTGGTGCCTCTAAGGAATACATCAAGCGCTATCGTCCAGACCTGGCTGACTACAAGACGACCAACCAGCCTGGGGCAACCGGTGACGGCTTAAAGCTGGCTGAAGAGGTTGGCGCTCAATTGACGCAGATGAATTTTGTTCAAGTTCACCCAACCGTTCAACAAGACAATCCACACGTCTACCTGATTGGCGAAGCCGTTCGTGGTGAAGGGGCCATCTTGGTCAACTTCCAAGGTGAACGTTTTGTTAACGAACTGAACACACGCAAGATCGTTTCCGAAACGATTACCGCCTTGCCAGAACATAGTGCCTACCTGATCTTTGACCAAGGCGTTCGTGACCATGCCAAGGCTATTGAGTTCTACGACAAGGTTGGCTTGGTTGTTAGTGGTGACACGGTTGAAGACCTGGCCAAGAACCTGAAGATGGATCCGGCGATGCTTAAGAATACGGTCGAAACTTGGAACCAGGCCGTTCAAGCCGGTGAAGACAAAGAATTCGGCCGGACGACGGGGATGGATCGCGATCTGTCCAAGCCAGGCTACTTTGCCATTCACATTGCTCCAGCCATCCACTACACGATGGGTGGAATTCACATCAACACCAAGACGCAGGTTCTTGACGGCAATGGTGACGTGATTCCTGGTCTGTACGCAGCCGGTGAGGTTTCCGGCGGTCTGCACGGTAACAACCGGGTCGGCGGTAACTCAATTGCTGAAACGATCATCTTTGGTCGTCAAGCCGGTCAACAAGTAACGGTTTACGCTCGCGAACATTAATTTTCTTCCTTCAATAGCGTACGCGGGTCTAAATATTTGAATACGGCAGGGTTAGGGATTTTGCCCTGTCGTATTATTAGCCATTATTTTGTTGAAATTATCACAAGAAACGTGTACAATACTGAATTTTGTTAGAAAATTTTTGAAAAAGTGTCTAAACAGCCTTTTTCAGTCGAGTAGAGAGGAAAATCAGATATGTCAAAAGTTATGCTGGTTGGCGACGGTGCGGTTGGTTCCGCTTTTGCCAACGATTTACTGCAACACGTTAGTCTGGATGAATTGATCATTGTTGATCGTAAGACGCAAAAAGCGGCTGGTGATGCAATGGATTTAGAAGACCTGGCTATGTTCGATGGTACGACGGTAGTACGCGGCGGCAAGTATGAGGATGCGGCTGACACTGACGTTGTAGTTATTACGGCCGGAATTCCGCGCAAGCCGGGTGAGAGTCGGCTGGATCTGGTTAACAAAAACGTTGGGATCTTAAAGACGATCATCGACCCAATCGTTAAGAGCGGCTTTAAAGGAATCTTTGTCGTCGCCTCCAACCCAGTTGATATTTTGACAACGCTGACGCAGCGGATCTCTGGTTTTCCAAAGAACCGGGTCATCGGTACGGGGACGTCGCTTGATACGGCTCGGCTGCGCGTGGCACTTGCCAAGCGCTGTCATGTGCCGGTACGTGAAATCAGCGTTGACGTCTTAGGTGAGCACGGTGACACATCGTTTGCCAACTTTGATGAAGCAACGATTGCCGGCAAACCATTAAAGGAGTTTGCTGACGTTACTGATGAAGAGCTTGCAGAAATGCAGTCTGGTGTTAAGAAAAAGGGTGGCGCGATCATTCGTTCCAAAGGTGCTACCTACTATGGCGTTGCCCGCTGTCTGTCTTTGATTTGTGAGGCCATCATTTTCAACCGTTCAATCGTTTTGCCATTATCGGCGCCTTTGAATGGTCAGTATGGCATCAAGGACCTATATCTGGGAACGCCGGCTTCCGTTAACCGGACTGGAATTCGCTATGTCATTGAAACGCCGCTTTCAAAACGCGAGGTAGCGGCAATGCAGCACTCCGCCGCCAAAATGAAAGAAGTTTTGGATGGCGTTGAGCTTTAGATTAGGATTTTGAGACAACTTTTTTGGAGGAAATATCACAATGGGTTTAGCAAAAGTTAAGTATAAGGGCTTTATTGCCCCATTAATTATCGGGCTGCTGATCTGGTTCACGGCTCCAGTCCGACCAGCCGGCGTATCAGTTGCCGCTTGGCATATGATGGCGATCTTTATTGCAACGATTGCTGCCTGCATTACGCAGCCGCTGCCAATTGCCGCGGTTACGCTGATTGGCTTTACGGTAGTAGTCATGACGAAACTGGTGCCAATGGATGATGCTTTGATGGCCTTCAGCAACTCTTCTTCTTGGCTGATTGCCATGGCCTTTATGTTGGCGCGGGGAATCATCAAGACTGGTCTGGGTCACCGAATTGCCTTGTATCTGATCAAGGCCTTTGGTAAAAAGACGCTTGGTCTGGCCTATGCCGTTGGAGGAATCGATCTGATCACGGCGCCAGCTACGCCTTCCAACACGGCTCGTGCCGGTGGGATCGTGTACCCACTGGTTGAATCACTGGCCAAGACGTTTGGTTCCGAGCCAAATGACGATTCACGTAAAAAAATCGGGGCCTTTCTGACATTCTCCGAATTTAACAGCAACATCATCACTTCAGCTATGTTTATGACGGCTTTGGCACCTAACCTGGTTATCGTTGCCCTGGCTAAGACGATGAAGATTCACATTACCTGGCTGGGTTGGTTTACGGCCAGCGTTGTCCCTTGTTTGCTGCTATTTATCTTGGTGCCATATGTCATCTACAAGATGTATCCGCCTGAGATCAAGGAAACGCCTAATGCCCGTGAATGGGCTGACAAGAGCCTGCGCGAAATGGGACCAATGAAGGTTTCTGAAAAGGTTATGGCTGGTGTTTTCATCTTAACGATTATTTTATGGATGATGTCCAATGTCCTTGGCATTGAAGCTTCATTCGTTGCCTTTTTGGCAATCTGCTTGTTGCTGATCTTTGGGGTACTGACTACGAAGGATCTGTTGAGTGAAACTGGCGCTTGGAATGTTTTGATCTGGCTTTCAATCCTGGTCTTCATGGCCGGCGAGCTTTCTGAAATGGGCCTGATCAAGTGGCTGTCAAAATCGATTGCCAGTGGTCTGCATGGTATGAACTGGGTTGCAGTGTTGGCAATTCTGATGGTTATCTACTTCTATGCTCACTACCTGTTTGCCAGTGCCACGGCGCACGTTACGGCTCTTTACGCGCCATTTGTCGGCGTTGCGGTTTCTGCTGGGACTCCAGTTATGCTGGCAGCAATGTCACTGGCATTCTGTTCGGCAATCATGGCCTCGACGACTCACTATGCCAACGGTCCTGCTTCCATTTTGGCAAGCTCTGGCTATGTCAAGCAAGGTGAATGGTGGCGGATGAGCTTTGTCTTGGGACTGCTTTACTTGGTAGTCTTCTTGACGGTAGCACCGCTTTGGATGAAAGTTATCGGCATGTGGTAGACATGCAAAAAAGCGATCCGGTCTGGGTCGCTTTTTTTACATCGAAAGGAAAGATTATGAAATTTATTACATCAGATCACGTACGTCTGGATTATGAGGATGAGGGTTCAGGCTATCCAATTCTGCTGGTTAGCGGCTTGGGCATGTGTAAGGAGATTTGGCGGCCCACCAAGGTATTTTTATTGCAAAACGGCTATCGAGTAGTTACGTTTGACGCCCGTAATCAAGGGGCTTCTGAACATACTTTTAAAGGCGCGAGGATTTCGCGGCATGCGATTGACGTTTATGAATTGCTGAAGAGCTTGTCAATTGAGCATTGCTTGGCAGTAGGACATTCAATGGGCGCTTCAACAATGTTTGGCTACGTCTCCTTATTTGGGCGCGGTCAGTTGGATGGACTGGTAGACGTTGATCAAAGCCCTAAGATGATTAATGATGAGACATGGCATTATGGTTTTAAAGATTTATCATGGGACGAATTTCCAGCAGCGCTGAAAATGCCATTGGGCCGCGCCACCGCAGTTGAAATTGATGCTGTCACGGTAGCAGCTGTTCGGCAGGCTAATGCACAGCATCCTTATGATGAGAGTGCCAACTTAAATTTTGCCATTGATCATGCTTTTCAAGACTGGCGTGACATCGTTGCTTTAATGCCAGTGCCGTTTTTGGCGGTTGCCGGTGAAAAGTCGCCTTACTTTGATCCTGATTTTCTGCAAGCAATCCAAATCTTAAATGAAAAAGCTCAGACACAGGTTGTTGCTAATGCTGGACATGCCGTGATGGCCGAGCAGCCAGTCGAGTTCAATGCTGTTTTGGGTGACTTTGTCAAAAAGATCGCACCATAATAAAAACGCCGCCTAGCTTTTAGACGACGCATTGAGTCAATTATTGTCCAATTCAAGCAAAACGCGGTTGGCAACGGCTTCGTTGGTAATGATATCGGTTAACAGATTGCCGCGTAAGGCTCCCAGCATGGCGCGCGCCTTGAACTTGCTCTTAACGACGCCGATACGGCAAGGTATCTCCAAAAGAGCGGCAACTGAGGCACCAAAAAGCTTGTCACTCTTTGGCGTTAAAATCTGACCATCGATACTGTAGGGACGACCATACAGCATACCAACGATTTCTTGACGATCAACGTTTTCAAAGATCTCGTTGAGGCTTTGGTGCCAGATGCGAATGCTGTTGACCGAATCAATCGTGCCAATTCCGGTAAAGAGCATATTCATTTTGCCGCACTGTTCAAAAACATTGGCGATCGCCGGCTCGTTTTTCAATTGTTCTCTAACGGTGTCGTTGAGAATGTAAAGCGGCGCTGGAATTGTCAGATAGCTGGACCCGTATTTGGCAGCCGCCCGCTGAACTAGTGGCGTGGCCCCAATGGCGGAGCTGTATTTTAAATTGTCGCCCATAAACTGGGTAAAGACCAGGTCATCACGCACCTCGGTTTGGAAGCGATTGATGATGTTCATCAAAGTGCCGCCCCAGCTGACACCAACGATCTTGCTGCCTTTAATATGGCGCTGAATCTCCGCTGCAGCAAAGTCAATGATGTTTTCGATATCAGCATTGGTGGTGGCTGCGTCTTTGATGATCATCGTGTTGGTGTGGGGGAAGAGTTCGGCAAAGCGCGTCTCTAATTCTGTATTGCGATCAATGGGGGAATTGATGGTGATCCTAACGATACCAGCCGCGCGCGCTTCATTTAGAGCCTTGGTAATCAAATAGCGGCTCAGCTGATATTTTTCTGACAGTTGAGTAATGGTTAATTGCCCAAGATAAAAGTCGCGGGCAATATCAGCCAACTGTCCCTGCTGTGTAATGTCATTCATGCAAATGATCCTTCTTTCCTAAAAACGATTCTGAATCTCTTTTAATAATATCAAACTTTTTTAATTTTGAAAAAATATTATAACTATTTGAAAAAGTTAAAAAGAGCGTGTAAAATAACTGATGAGAGATTTGAAATTTAGATGAGTTTGAGAATTTGATAACTTGAAGGGATGATTAGATGACTTCAGAAGAAGATGCTATTCTTCGCCTGCATCAAGCCCATACTGGGATGCTGAACATTAAGTCAGAGTTTGACATTGAGGATCGCGCTGATCTACAAAAGGCTTATACGCCCGGAGTTGCGGTCTTATCGAGAATGATTGCTGAAAATCCGGAACTTAAAGACAAGTTTACGGTCAGCGGTAAATTAGTTGCCCTGATTACTGATGGGACTGCCGTACTGGGACTTGGCAACGTCGGACCAGCTGCCGGTTTGCCAGTAATTGAAGGGAAGGCCTTATTATATAAGGATCTGGCTAACATCAATGCAATTCCATTGGCAGTTGATCAAGTCAGCCCGCAAGAAATCATCAAGACGATCAAAAACATCTCACTATCGTTTGCCGGCATTCATCTGGAAGACATTGCCGCGCCACGCTGTTTTGAAATTGAGAATGCTTTGAGTGAAGAGTTGGACATTCCAGTTTATCATGATGATCAAGAAGGCAGTGCGATTGTGGTTTTAGCCGGTTTGATCAATGCTGCCAAGGTCGTTGGCAAAAAGCTGACCGATCTGCGGATTGTAATCAATGGCGTTGGGGCCTCTGGACTGGCTACCGCACGGCTGCTATATGCGGCCGGAATCAAGCATCTGACATTGGTTGACGTGCATGGGGTCATTACGTCAGAAGACTACCGGGCCAATGACTATCAGCGGTTGTTTGCCGCTAAGCTGGGTACGCCAAAGAGCATGGAGAATCAAAATATTCATGACGCGATTAAAGGGCAGGATGTTTTCATCGGGCTTTCAACCGGTAACGTCATCAACCGTCATGATGTCAAGCAGATGAATGAACGGCCGATTATCTTTGCCCTGGCCAATCCGCATCAGGAAATCGCACCCGAAAAAGCTAAGGAGGCTGGGGCAGCAGTAATTGCTACCGGGTCCAGTCAATATCCTAATCAGGTCAACAACATCCTGGCCTTTCCAGGACTGTTCAAAGGCCTGCTTACCAGTGGTCTAAAAAAGGTTGATATGGATCTGCAAAAAACGGTTGCTCAGGCACTTGCCAGCGTGGTTGCGGAACCAACTGCTGAAAATATCGTTCCAAGCGTGTTTGATGAGCGCGTTGTTCCAACCGTTGCCAAAGCAGTTGAGGACTACGCTAAAAAGCAAAAATAAAAAGGAGTCGTTCCATGGAAAATCAAATTGTTGACCTGCATCTGAGTGATCGCGCCACGCGGCAAAAATGGCAGCAGTTTTTGGAATCGTTAGGAATTCACAACTTTTCGGATGATGAGGTCGACAAGATTGATTTTACTCTGGGACTGCTTGATGAACAAGGCCAGTTGGTTGGTACGGGTTCAGCGGCCAGCAACGTCTTGAAATACATCGGCGTCTGCAACAAAGGAGCCGTACCGGGAGCCAGATTCAATGCGATTGTCAGTGCTTTGACGAATCGACTCTTTCAGGAACATCGCTTTCATCTGTTCGTCTTTACCAAGGCCAAGTACTCGGCAAGCTTTCAGCACCTTGGATTTAAAGAGCTTGCCCATTCAGACGTGGCCGCTTTTCTAGAAACTGGCGACCCTAACGTTGATGACTATTTAGCAGCTGTTCCAAGAGTGGCTGGGCAGGAGGCAAAAAAAGTGGCCGGTATTGTAATGAATGCCAACCCCTTTACCAATGGTCATCGCTATTTGGTCGAGCAGGCCGCCAAAGAAAACGACCTGGTTTATGTCTTTGTAGTCAATACGGATCTGTCGCTGTTTAAGACCAGCGAACGATTCGAGCTGGTCAAAGCGGGTACGGCTGACCTAAAGAACGTCATTGTCGTTGATGGCGGCGATTATATGGTCAGTTATGCTACTTTCCCAGCCTACTTTTTGGAATCAGCCGACCAGACGATTCGCTACCAGACAACCTTAGATGCCCGCGTCTTTCGCGATACGATCGCACCGGCACTCAATATAAAGACGCGTTATGTTGGCAGCGAGCCGTTATCACGAACGACTGGAATCTATAATCAAGTTTTGCAGCAGGAACTGCCGCCTAAAGTTGCGTTAAAGATCATTGAGCGCAAGACGGCAACTAATGGAAATTATATTACCGCTACAGAAGTACGCAAATGCATCAAGGATGACAATCTTGATGCTATCATGGGGCTCGTCCCAGCAACGACGCAAAAATTCGTTGAAGACCATGTTGCGATACTTCAAGAGCGGATCAAGGAAGGAATGAACATCAATGGAAATTAAGGAAACCGCAGTAGCTGGTACCTTGGAATCATCTGATATTCAAATCATGCTGTCCAAGGGTACGGATGGCATTGTGATTGATTTGGAATCAGACGTTGCCAAGCAGTTTGGCAATCAAATCAAGAAGGTCATCACTGAAACGCTGACGGCAATGGGAATTCAAAACGCTAAGGTTAAGGCCGTTGACAAGGGTGCCTTGGACTGTGTAATCAAGGCCCGCACGATTGCCGCTGCGCAACGTGCTGCCAAGACGACTGACGAACCTGCATGGGAGGTATTGTAAGCATGGCTGAAATTAAAGAACGCTTGCGCCGGACGATGATGTTCGTACCTGGTAACAACCCAGCAATGGTTAAGGACGCTGGTATCTATGGTGCCGACTCCATCATGTTCGACTTGGAAGACGCCGTTTCAATGGCTGAAAAAGATGCTGCTCGTGACCTGGTTTACGAAGCACTGCAAACGCAAGACTACGGCGACGCTGAACTGGTTGTGCGGGTAAATGGTCAAGATACGCCATACTACGCCAATGACGTTCGGGCCATGGTTAAGGCAGGGATCGACGTTGTTCGGCTGCCAAAGGCTGAAGATGCTGAAATGGTTAAGAAGCTGGATGCCGACATCACGGCTGCTGAAAAGGAATTTGGCCGAGAAGAAGGCTCAACGATGCTGATGGCGGCTATCGAAAGCGCCAAGGGTGTCATCAACGCCTACCAAATCGCTTCTGCATCTGACCGGATGATGGGGATTGCTCTGTCTGCCGAAGACTACACGACCGACATGAAGACGCACCGCTACCCAGATGGTGCCGAACTTGAATTTGCCCGCAACATGGTTCTGCATGCTGCACGGGCGGCTGGTGTAGCTGCCTTTGACACGGTCTTCACCAACATGAACGACACGGAAGGCTTCTACCGTGAAACTGAATACATTCACCAGCTTGGCTTTGACGGCAAGTCGCTGGTTAACCCACGTCAAATCCCAATGGTTAACAAGGTTTACGAACCAACCAAGAAGGAAATCGAAAACGCCAAGAACGTTGAAAATGCCATTAAAGAAGCCAAACTCAAGGGTTCCGGCGTTATTTCCATGAACGGTCAAATGGTCGACCGTCCAGTTGTGCTGCGTGCTGAACGGGTTATGCGCCTGGCAAAGGCATCCAACCTGATTGACGAGGAGGGAAACTACATTGAAAAATAATGTAAATCGCGAACTGCCAGAAGATCTGATGAAGCAGCTCGACTACAAGCCATTTGAAACTACCGAAATCGGTCATCCCGAAGTTCAACGGGTTGCGCCTAAGGTTACTGTAACCACTGGTGATGACAAGGTTGTTGAATCACTGGAAGACGTTGTTAAAAAGACCGTTAAGGACGGCATGACAATTTCATTCCACCACCACTTCCGTAACGGTGACTTTGTGTTCAACCAGGTCATGGACATCATCTTGAAGCTGGGGATCAAGGATTTGACACTGGCGCCATCTTCTCTGACTGGCGTTATGAATGACAAGGTAATCGAAGCCATCAAGGCTGGTACGATCACCAACATTACCAGTTCAGGGATGCGTGGCTCTTTGGGTGATTTTGTTTCTCATGGTGGCTTGAAGAACCCAGTTATCTTCCGTTCGCATGGTAACCGGGCTCGCTCAATCGAAAATGGCAACATCAAGATCGACGTTGCCTTCCTGGGTGTGCCTAACTCCGATGCCTTGGGTAACGCCAATGGTATGAATGGTGATGCGGTCTTTGGCTCACTTGGTTATGCTTTGATGGATGCTCAATATGCTGACAAGGTTGTTTTGCTGACTGACAACATCGTCGACTACCCTAACACGCCAGCTTCAATCAAGCAGACGCAAGTCGACTACGTTGTTAAGGTTGACAAGGTGGGTGACCCTGACAAGATCGGTTCTGGGGCTACTCGTTTCACTAAGGACCCTAAGGAATTGAAGATTGCCTCAATGGTAAATGACGTTATCGTCAACTCACCATACTTCAAAGATGGCTTCTCTTTCCAGACTGGTTCTGGTGGTGCGGCCCTGGCCGTTACTCGTTTCCTGCGTCAATCCATGATTGATGCTGGCATCACGGCTTCATTCGCACTGGGTGGTATTACCTCACCAACGGTTAAGCTGCTTGAAGAAGGTCTGGTTAAGAAGGTTATGGACGTTCAAGACTTCGACAAGGGTGCGGCTGCTTCGATGAAGAACAACCAAAACCAACAAGAAATCGATGCTTCTTGGTATGCTGACCCAGACAACAAGGGTGCCATGGTTGATCAGCTTGACGTTGCCATCCTGTCCGCTTTGGAAATTGACACCAACTTCAATGTTAACGTTATGACTGGTTCTGATGGTGTGATCCGTGGTGCCATTGGTGGTCACCAAGATGCCGCTACTTCCAAGCTGACGATCATCTCAGCTCCATTGGTTCGTGGCCGAATCGCTACGGTTGTACCAGACGTAACCACGGTTGTTACGCCAGGCGAATCCGTTGACGTATTGGTTACCGAATACGGGATTGCCATCAACCCTCGTCGTAAGGATCTGCAGGAAGCTTTGAGCAACGTTCCGGGTCTGCCGGTCTACGACATTCACGATCTGCAGAAGCTGGCTGAATCCAAGGTTGGTAAGCCTGAACCACTGCAATTTACTGATCGGACGGTGGCCCTGGTTGAATACCGTGATGGGACGATCATCGACACGATCAAGCAGGTTAAGGACTAATCTGAATTGATTGAAATTTTAAAACCGCGGCTGCTTTAATCTCAGTCGCGGTTTTTTATGAAATTGAGGATATGATTTATGGAACAGACAAGCGCTAAGCTGGTTAACGATGCACTGCGAGCAATGATTTATGAGGTTTCTGTCAATCCTAAGCCTGGTTTGGTAGACCCGGTGTCTTCTGGACCGCATCCTGATATGGATGTATTCTTATTTATTGACAGTGCTCTTAGTCTGCATCATTATTTTGAACAAAGCGTTGATTTGGGAATGAGTTTTGCAGCGACTGATCTGACGCTTATGTTTAAAAAGCTGCGAACTTTGGGTATTGAAGCCGAAAAGACGATGTTTAAGACAACCAATGGCGTTAATACGCATAAGGGCGCGGTTTTTTCGCTTGGTGTCCTGACGTGTGCCGAGGCCTATCGAATCAAGCACCCCCAACTGGAGCTAGCCACGATTGTCAAGCAGATGCTAAAGGGCCTGACGGCCAGTGATTATGACATTGAGAAACTGCATGCCAAGCCGGTTGAGCAGTTAACGGCCGGTGAGAAAGAATTTCTGCGCTATGGCATCAAAGGCATTCGCGGTGAGGCCGAGGCCGGCTATCCAACCGTAATGAAGATTGGCTTACCGGCATTAGCCAAAAGCAAAGGGACGACGATGCAACGCTTGTTGGACACGTTTATGCATATCGTCGCGCGGACTGAGGACACCAATCTGATCAAGCGGGCCGGTCGTCATGACGTTGTTGAAGAGGCTCATCAACAGGCAAAAAGATATTTAGAGCTTGGTGGTACACAGACGCAAGCGGGCCGTGATTACTTGAAGCAGCTCAATCATGATTATCTGATCAATAATTATAGTCTGGGTGGTTCAGCGGATTTGCTGATATTGACTATTTTTGTTGGCTTGCGCAAGGGAATTCTACGACCTGAAGCAGCAATCTGAGGAGATGATTTGATGAATACGCGGGATCTGCAGTATTTTCAAGCATTGGTTAAGTATAAAAACTATACGCGAGTTGCCAAGGAATTTGGGGTCTCGCAGCCAACCGTTACGCAGGCAATTAAACGCTTAGAAAAAGAATTTAATGCTCAGCTGGTTTATACGGACCGTGCGCACCGGCAAAACTTGATTACGCGCAGTGGTCAGCTTTTGGCGGCCAGTGCCAAGATGATCAATGAACAGATCTCGCTGGCTCATCACTCCATTGAACTGGTCCAAGAACGGCAGATTCGTTTTGGTCTGCCACCGATTATCGGTAAGCTTTTGGTTGCCAAGATTGCCAAAAAGGTGCCTGGTTCGATCATGCGCCGAGTACGAATCCATGAGGCTGGATCACAAGAACTGCTGTCGAAGCTGCTTAAAGGTGAGATTGATGTAGCCATGCTGGGCTCAGTGGCACCGCTAGATGAGGAAAAGGTCTATGTTCAGCTTTTGACCAAGCGGCCCTATAGCATAATGGTCAGCGCTAATAACCCGTTGGCTCAGCGAAAACATATCAGTTTTAAAGAGCTCGCTAATCAGCATTTTATTACTTATGATAAACAATACGTTCATGTAGCAGCAATGCGTTCTTATTTTGCCTATGCGCATATCAAGCCGACTGTAGCAGTCTACAAAGTCCCCGATGTTTCATGGGTTAAGGAACTGGTTAGAGAAAATGTTGGGATTGCGCTAATGGTTCGGGATGCTGCTAAAAATGAAAATGGCATCGTACCATTAGAGATTGATGATCCGCTGCCTGAATGGTTCTATATTTCATTGGCGATTCGCAACGGCTATGTGCTTAGCGATGAAGAGCAACAATTTGTAAAGCTGTTAAGTCAGGTTGCTAAAGAAGATGAATAAACGATCAGGCTCGGTATCCGAAATTGGATGACGGGCCTTTTGAGCTGACTTTCTGTATTTGGCATAAATTTTTCGTACAGACGGGATTAATCGTTTTATAATAGTAAGAAGTTTGACGATTTTTAAAAAGTCAGATTAAGGAGCGATTTGAACGATGAGAAAACTGCCGATCGAACAAGATCAGCCCCAAAAAAATAACGAAGATCTTAGCAACTATCGTCATCATATGGCGATTCACTGGCATGATTTTTATAGCAGCGATAATGTAACACCAGCTCAAAAAGCCAATCTGGTCGAACGTTCAACGATTGTTGGGCGTATCGGGATCATGATGCTGGCCTGTGGGACGGGGGCCTGGCGAGTGCGCGACTCGATGAATGTGGTCTCTAAAAAGCTGAATATGACCTGTTCAGCGGATATTGGTCTGGTTTCAATTGAGTATACCTGCATGGATGCCAATAATAGCTATACGCAGGCTTTGTCATTGCCTAATACCGGGGTCAACACGACAAAATTGAATGCCCTGGAAAGTTTTGTCAAGGAATTTGACCAACACGGTGATCACTGGACGGTTGGCGAGATTCATAAACGGCTGGACGCCATTCACCAAATGAAAGGCAACTATTCACCGTTGCAGGTTGGACTGGCAGCTGCCTTAGCCTGTAGCGCCTTTGTTTTTCTGCTGGGTGGCGGTCCAATTGAAATGGTATGTTCCTTTTTTGGTGCCGGGATTGGTAACTTTGTGCGACGCAAGATGATTGACCGCAAGCTGACTCTTTATGCCTGTCTTGCGACTTCGGTAGCCGTGGCCTGCGTTATCTATGTGATGACTTTAAAACTTTTAAATATGGGAATCTCGCTTAATCCACGCCATGAAGCCGGCTATATTGGCGCGATGCTGTTTGTGATTCCAGGTTTTCCGTTCATCACTAGCGGCTTGGATCTGTCTAAGCTCGACATGCGTTCAGGTTTGGAAAGGCTGGCCTATGCGGTGACGATTATCGTAGTAGCCACTTTAGTCGGTTGGCTGGTCGCTATGATGGTTCATCTCAAGCCGGAAAACTTTGAGCCATTGGCACTTTCACCATTAATGCTCTTTTTATTACGGCTGCCAGCCAGTTTTTGTGGAGTGTTTGGCTTTTCAATCATGTTTAATTCCACGCCTAAAATGGCGGCTACGGCTGGAATGATTGGGGCAGTTGCCAACACGCTGCGCTTGGAGCTGGTTGATTTTAAACTGATGCCAGCGGGGGCGGCCGCGTTCTTAGGGGCGTTGACGGCGGGAATACTGGCTTCATTCGTTCGTGATCGGCTCGGCTATCCGCGCATCTCTTTAACGGTTCCGGCAATCGTAATTATGGTACCGGGACTTTACCTTTATCGTGCCATGTATAACATGGGGCTCACATCGATCAATGTTGGTGCTTTATGGATTACCAAGGCGCTTTTGATTATCGTTTTCTTGCCGCTGGGGCTGATTGCTGCGCGGATTTTGGGCGATCCTAAATGGCGCCACACTAGTTAGTAATATCAAAGATTTCTGTTATGATAATTGATAACCGAAATCTTTTTTATTTATGAGGGTGAAAGCATGATTATTGAGTATCCGCAATCATTATTGAAGCAGGCTGAGGACTCATTAAAAGGTCATCATCTAACCGGTTTTGTAGCCGGGCAGGGTCCTAAACATCCCAAGATTATGCTGATTGGCGAAGCACCAGGCAGAGAGGAAGCCAAAACCGGCGTGCCGTTTATTGGTGCATCTGGTAAAGAATTGATGAAGCTGATCGAAGAATATCTTCATATGACCAGAGAAGATGTCTATATTACCAGCGTGGTTAGAAAACGGCCTTACTCAATCAAAAGGGTCAAGGATAAAAAAACGGGTGAAATCATCGAAAAAACGCCCAATCGAACGCCGACCAAGGCTGAGGTTTATGCCTATGCACGGCTGTTTGACTGGGAGTTGGATCAGGTGAGACCGAAGATTTTAATGCCGCTGGGAAACACCAGTCTACAGCGCTTATTGGGGTCAAATGCTAAAATCGGTAGTCTGCATGGTCGGATCCTGCACTGTCCGATTCAAAGAGCAGCTAATGATCATCAAGGCTATGTCATGAGCAATCAGAGTTACATGGTGATTCCAATGTATCATCCAGCCGCTTTTTTGTACGCGCGAAAGCTGGAGCCAATCGTTCGTCATGATTGGGCAACAGTTGCGTATCAGCTAAATCAGCTGGAAATCGATAAAATTTAACAAAATCAAATAAAAGTTAGCAGCTAATTCGTGATAGGATTAAAGGCAAAGACATTAAGAAAGTGAATTTCAGTCCATGGATAGAAAAAATTTTGATCATCATATTTTAGCCGCGATGGCCGATAATCTGAGCAACAGTCTGCGTGAAATGGCACGTTGCGGACATTCGCGATCCAAAAGGGCTACCTTAACCGAGATGAGTATTCAGCTATCGGGCTTCAAGCAGACTTTGGCTGATCCTCAAAAACGTCAAGAGTTGATAGAAAGCTGCCGGCAAGCCAATCGACGGCCTTTGAAGATTCCGGCCGACGTTCAGTTTAGCGTACCCGTGAAATTGGTGACAACGCCTTATCCACTGATTTGGCTCAATCAGAATTCTCAAGCACGTAATCTGATTGTTTACCTTGCCGGGGGCGCGTTTATTCAGCGGCCATTAAAATGGCACTGGCAGTTTTTGAATCGATTGGCCCAGGCAGCTGATGTCGAGATCGTGGTACCTGATTACCCACTATCACCCGATCATGACTTTAAGGATGCCTATCAAGCGCTGCTTGGTCTTTATCAATGGCTGTATGAAAAGCGACCGGTCAGCAGCATTATCTTGATGGGTGATTCATCAGGTGCAGGCTTGGCGGTGGGGTTCTGTGAGAATCTGGCACAGCAGGGATTGCCGCAACCGGGCCGTTTGGTGCTGATTTCACCTTGGCTGGATCTGCAGCTGGGCAATCCTCTGATTAAAAAGTACGCGACCAAGGATCGCCTGCTTGATCAAGAAGGTTTGCGGGCGTTAGGAAATCTGTGGGCTGGGTCAACCGATCCTTACGATGCTCGTCTTAGCCCGCTAAATGGCCCTGTCGATCAGCTGCGCAACGTTACGATTTACATTGGCACGCATGAGATTATGTATCCAGATGCCATTCACTTTACGCGACGGTTAAAGGCAGCTGGCGTCAAAACCAATACCGTGATTGGCCGTGGGATGTTTCATTCCTATCCGCTGTATCCAATTCCAGAATCGGAGCACGTAATTGCACAGTTGGCTCATGATTTTGATCAACAATAGACTTGAATTATTCAGACTATCATAACTATGAGGTGATAAAAATGACAAAAACGGCAGCAGTAGTATTTGCAGATGGCTGTGAAGAAATTGAAGGCTTAACGGTGGTCGATGTATTGCGTCGCATGGGGGTACAATGCGATATCGTAGGAGTTTTAGGCTCTGAAATTCATGGTGCTCATCAGATTGATTTTAAGGCTGACAAACTAATCAGTGATCAGTTGCTGGAGTATGATATCGTGGCCTTTCCTGGCGGGTATGGCAATGCGCAGACCCTACGCGATAATGATCAGTTGATGGCAATCATGCAAAAGCGGCAGTCGCTTGGCAAATGGTGTGCTGCAATGTGCGCTGCACCGATTGCTCTGGCTCGTTATGGCCTGCTGGACGGTTATGACTATACATGCTATCCAGGAATTGAAAAAGAAACGCAGTCGTTGGCGCCAAACGGTCATTTTAAAGAAGACATCACAGTTACCGATCAAGCAGGTCACCTGGTTACCAGCCGTGGTCCGGCAACCGCATGGGCCTATGCATTTGCAATTGCTGAGGCACTAGGACTTGATACCAAGGCAATTAAGCAGGATACGCTGTACGACTACCTTAAAGAAAACATTTAACAAAAAAGATCCGGAGATTAATTCTCCGGATCTTTTTATTATTACCAACCCATTTCAGCAGCCTTAGCCGGCAGCGTCAGCTTACCAGCAGCAAGTTCACTGAAGGCTTGATCAATCATGGCAAAAGCTTGATCAAGCTGTTCTTCAGTAATTACCAAAGGAGGCTGGAAACGCAGAATATTGCCGCGCAGACTGATGATGATCGCACCCAGTTCAAAGATCCGATACATCAATTTAACCGTGGCATTGGTGTCGCCTTGACCAGTTGCTGGATCAATGATATCAATCCCACCGTCAAGACCATACATCCGTACGTCGCCAATGAAGTCGAACTTTTCTTTTTCGTCCTCAAAAAATGCCTTGGCTTTTTGCCCCAGTTTAGCGGAGCGCTCCAGCAGATGCTCTTCTTCAAAAACATCCAGCGTTGCGTTAGCGGCAGCCGTTGTAACCGGGTTGCCGGCGGTCGTAAACAGATGCGCTGGCGCGCCAAGTGATTCCATAATCTCTTTGCGCCCAACAACGGCACTTAAAGGTAGGCCAGATGCCAGTGATTTGCCGACAGACATCAGATCGGGCTCGATACCGTCAAAGTTTTGAATTGACCACCATTTGCCGGTACGGCCCATGCCTTGATTGATTTCATCAACGGCGAACAAGATGCCATGTGCCTTGGCAAAATCATAGACCTTCTTCATAAAGGCAGGCGGTGTCTTGCAGATCCCACCGTCACCTTGAATGGCCTCCATCAAGATAACCGCAGTTTCTTCAGCTGGCAGGTAGGTTTCAAATGGCCGCATGAATTCACGGAAGAAACGATCAACGAAGTGTTCTTCGCTTTCATTAGGTTCGCGTTCCCAAGGTGATGGGAAAGGAACCTTAACGACACCAGGCAATAGCGGTGCCATTTTACGGCTCATGTTCATACTGATGCTGGAAAGCGACATGGAACCATAAGTAGAACCATGATACGCACCAGTAAAGGCTACCAGATACTGGCGACCGGTGTAGGCCCGCGCAAACTTGATAATGGCATCATTAGCATCAGAGCCAGACAGTCCCCATGAAACCTCAACCGGACCACTCATCGGGGCTAGTTTTGCCAGACGTGGCGCCAAGCGGGCTTCTTGCGTGTTGGCAAAGTAGGCCGGCGTATACTGGATCAACTTGGCAGCTTGATCCTGAATCGCCTTGACGACTTTAGGGTGGGCATGACCGGTATTGGTTGAACTGGCACTGGCCAAAAGATCAATATAGTCATTGCCGTCAGCATCGGTGATCACCGCGCCCTTACCATGATCGATAACGATATCGTAATAGTTGATCCGGCCAGAAGAAGCAAACGCCTTGGCTTCTTCTTCCAGCAGATGCTTGTTGTTACTGTCTGTCATTTTGACAGCCGCCCCCTTTTAAAGCTTACAACTAGTCCTTTTTCGTTTTGTTTAAGTAAGAATGACGAGCGCCATAGGTAAAGTAGATTACCAGACCAAGCAGGAACCATACGCCGGCATAGATCTTGGCATCGATGTCAAGTCCCCAGAACACGAACAGGGAAGCCAAGAAGGCTAAGCATGGCATTACTGGATAGAATGGCATCTTAAATGCAGGTGTTGGAATATCCTTGCCTTCACGAGGGCGCAATGCATAAATCCCTAATGAAACAAACATAAAGGCAATCAGCGTCCCAGCGGAGATTAATTGTGACAAGAATGCAAATGGGAACATGGCACCAATCAGAATCGTGATGATTGCCAAAGTCCAAAGTGCATGGTTAGGCCGGTTCTTTTCGTCCAGCGTTCCCAAGAACTTAGGCAGCATGCCGTCACGACCAAATGAGTAGATCAAACGAGAGCCAGCCATTGTCATCCCAATCAGTGCGGTAAACATCCCAACAACGGCAACGATTTGAACAACCGAAGCAACGACTGGGTGACCAATTGAACGCAGAGCCAGACCAACTGGTTCAGCAGAGTTGGCGTACTTTTGGTAAGGCAAAACCCCAACCAGAACCAAGGCTACGGCAACAAACAAAACAACGGCAATTGCCAGCGAACCCAGAATCCCTCGTGGCATCGTCTTGCCAGGGTTGATGGCTTCGGCAGAGTTGGCGGCAATGGAGTCAAATCCTATGTAGGAAAGGAAAATCATCGAAACCCCAGCGTAGATACCTTGCCAGCCACCAAAAGCACCATTAGAAGTCATCCGATACTTAGGAATAAATGGAACGAAATTACTGTGCTTAACTGCAGTTGCACCAACGACGATGAACAGCAGAATTGCCAGCACCTTCAGCGTAACCAGTATGTTTTCAACACGGGCGGCATCCTTAACCCCTTGGGAAACCAGGATGGCAACCAGTGCAATCACGATCAAAGAAATTAGGTCAACGACCCCGCCACTGGTACCAAAAGCATTGGAAAGTGAAGCCGGCAGCTTGATCCCAATGTTGGCAAGCAGTGGCCGCAGATTGGCCGAAAGACCAGAGCCGACAAAGGCCAAGGCGATAAAGTATTCAGCCAGCAGTGCCCAGCCGGCAATCCAACCAAAGAATTCACCAAATACCACAGTGATCCATGAATAAGCGGAACCAGCAAATGGCATGGCAGCTGACATTTCAGCATAGGCAAAGGCAACCAGACCAGCAACGATGGCCGCGATCACAAACGAGATGGCAACGGCTGGACCAGTGTGCATGGCAGCAACTTCACCAGGTAAAGTAAAGATCGAAGTGGACACAATCGTCCCGACCCCTAAGGCCAGAAAGTCCCGTACGCGCAACGAGCGAATAAGGTGACTATCCTTATCTTGATAGACACTGGGGTCTTCTTTTCGAGTGATAGTTTTCCAAAATCCCATAAATCTTCCTCCTGAACTAAGTGAGACAATCCTAATTCTGCAAAAAGTTCCACTATGATTGCAACGCATCCAGACTTGGCAGGAAAAACCAAGCGATAAATAATTACATTTAAATTAGAATTCTCTAATGTTTTAAATTATAACTATAATTTAAACAGCTTGCAAGAACTTTTTGTGCATTCTAACAATCCGCCTAAACTGTGTAAGCGTAAACTCAGTAGTAGTGACAAGCAATCAAACGTTTATAAATTCTTGGTTTAAATTTAATTATGGCAGATTGTAAAATTTAAGTTGAACATTTAAGTGGACAGAAAAACCCATAAAGGTCTTTAATGGTGTTGCTAAA
>NZ_CANCWQ010000027.1:0-22614 GCF_947381555.1 Limosilactobacillus pulli | reverse complement strand
CAGACAACAGAAACAAATCGGTGAAAAACTACATTTTTAAACCGGTGAAATCCTACATTTTAAAATCGGTGTTGACAGCTGAGTTACAATGACTGACCGCCATCCCATAAATACTCCTCCTTGCTAATTTAAAAATTTAAGGTTATACTATATTCGTTGGGTAGCTCCCAACAGGAATAACATCATTGATTTAACATCCAGAGTTAAAGTCAAACAATGCATTTCGCAAAGTTATTTCTTCTGACCCATTTAAGTGGGCAATACATATTAAAAAGGAATGGTTCACCATCGATGAGCCATTCCTTTTCTTTTTGCTACAGATCTTTCAACAAAACTTCTCTGCTAAATAAGCCCGTTGGTGATTGATATACTAATTTTGCATTTTCTGATAATTGAATACCACTTTTGGTTTGGAAAGCACCAAACCCTGTAGATGTATTTAAAATATATTTCATTTCGGGTGCGGTTGCATTTGCATGAAGCCCTCTAAGCATATTAATAATTGTTTCAGCTTTGCTTGCATCTTTCTTATTCAATGAGAAAGTTGGCAACTTCAGATATTTATCTCGGCCAGCATTTAGTTTTTCACGGAATTTATTTTTATCATACAGCGTAAAGTAGTGGTTGACCTGGGCAAGAATATCATCATAAAGCATTGTCATCCGTTCATCAGCTTCATTAGGATGTTTCCTGACGTATTCAAAATTATTAGCTAACGTTTCTAATGAATGATCGCTTAAAACCAGCTGCTTGGCATTATGCTGATACTCATGACTCCCTAGCGTAAATTTAACATCCCCGTCAATGACTAACTGATTATAGCGCACACAAGGAACCAGCACGTCAAAGTCTTTTACCACGGCTTCCTTTAATCCGGTTTTACGGTTCTTTTTAAATGAAGTGAAGTTTCGCGATAAAACATCGTGCAGGGTCTGCATATACTGATCATGACCTTTTTGTTCAGCCATCTTCAGTCGCTGCAGCATTCTGACCGGTACACTGACAACCTTATACTTAGGCTTTTTGCCGTTAACGCGAACGATTGCCATATAGGCAGCAACCTCATGGGTATAAGCACCATAGATGTCTACCGGTTTACTATTTTTAATTTTAATTGGGTTAGACTTCGTGGCGACCTTTGATGCGGGAGCAATTGTTGCATCATATAGCTTTCCATGTTTCACATAGACAGCTTTAGAAATCAGCATATATTTGAAATGCTGAATCTTGGATACATAATCGCTTAGCCAGTCGACATCCACGATTTTTTCCTTGGTTTCCGGATTTACTGCGGTTCCACTGTTGTATTGATCTTTTTCCAAGTCATGAAAAAGATTGACTGAGCGCAACCGTTTCAAATCATCGGCATAGATTTTGGCATAGTCACCATAGACAAACATCGGCCGCAGTTTTGGATAACGCTGATACAGATAGTGGCCAGCAAACGCCGTCAAGTAAGCATCAACAGCGTGGTGATAGTCATTTACGTCACGTACTTTATAAAGGCTGAACTTTTCACGCAATTGCTTGGTAAGCTCGGCCCGCGTTTCGATCACGGCACTGTCTGGGTAAAGCGAACCAAAAATATTGGCTGCCAGCTTGATGATTTGGCGCGTCTCCACCAACTGACGATGAACAAATCCCTGCATCTGATACTTGTCAACCTGTTCTGGATCGGTCGTCAGATTAAGATACTTACGATTGCTGATCAGCTGGCTTTCTTTAAGCTGCTTCCAAAAGTCTCTCATTTTGGCTCCATAAATCTTTGCCGGTACTCGATCCGACTTAGCCGCGTTTTCAGATTTCTTAACCAAGACCCGGTTATCCAAGGAATTATCCTTCAAGAATGATTGTGGCAAAATGTGATCAATCTCGTAATGCGTGCTGATCTCATCGATATTGATTGGCGTGCCATCATACATATCACGACCAGCCTGGGTAAAGTAAAGATAATAGCGATCGTTCAAATCCTTGATATTTCCCAATTCTTCAAGCAGATTGGTTTGCTTGACCAGTTTTTCGGCCGTTTCATGATAAAGCTTTTCAATGCTGCGCCGCCGGCTGTTTTTCAATTCCTTATTACGATCCTCATTACGAGCAAACTCAATTGAAATCGATGCTGGGGCATTGCCAACCGCCTTGACAACATCAGCAACAACTTTGACAACTTGGCGAATTGCTTTTTTATTTTGAGGTGATGTATACGCGTCAGCCAAAATATCGTCGACAACTTCCAATGGTGCCTTATCAGCGTCTTGCAACAACTGCTGATTAAGTTCAGTAATTTGTTCTTCAAAGACTGGTTGATGCACAATCTGCATAAAGTTTTTGTTGGTATCCCACATTAGATCAATAATGCGTTGACCATTTTCATCAGTGATACCCGTTAACAGTTTCTTGGAGAGCCTTCCCCATCCCTGATAACGTTTCCGAACCAATTTTTCTCTTTGCTTGTTGGTCAGCCATTGGATTTCTTGCAGTTTGTCGCCGTAAATCTCACTATCTTCAAATACGGTTGACCATTCAATAATCTTTTCAATATCATCGCGATAGTTTAAATCATCAACGCGGTTTCCAAGTATCTTAGACATATCAATATAGGTACCAAGGCTTGAATTAAAGCTGCGACCGTTCGACAGTCCTTTGATTTTCGGCTTGGTCAACGTTGGTTCGTGAACCGTCAAGAAATTCGTCAACGCCTTAAGATTAACTGTTTTACGCTTCTTAAACAGGTCCGTATAGATGGCTTGCTTTAGGGCTGGCTGCAGCTTGCGACCGTTCACGCGAATATTATTCAGCTCGTCTAAAACCGTATATTTCTGGTACAGCAGGCTTGATGCCGGTAAAACATCCTCACTTAATAAATAAGTGTCCTTATGAGTCATCCGTTTGATAAAATTATTGGCCGATTTTTCACGATCAATCTTATCGTAAAAATTCCATGGCGTAATCTTGCCAGCTTCTTTTCTGACTGCCCATGCAAAAGAGGCCTTAGACGTCTTTTGTTGATCAGCCAAAGTAATCATTGGTCCAACGTAATATGGAACACGGAAGCTGACCAACTGATCGAGATAGTATTTGGCATTTTTATTTTTGATGTTCTTTTCAACTGGATTTGGTTCTGCCAGCCAAGGATAATATTCTTTTTGATTTTCAATTATTTGATCAAGCTCTTGTTGATGCATTTGGTGCGGAATTACACCATTTGCAGATGTCCGTTGTTTCGGCAGATAGTCGCCAGCCTCAATCTCGCCTTTAATCTTTTGTCCCAGGTCAGACTTGTCCATCAACTTTTTCAAATCTTTGGTAAAGTCAAATTTGCTGTCTTTAGGAACCTGACCAATGTATTCAGCATAAAGATGATCGAGCTGCTCACGAGTTTTTTTATCTTGGGCAGCACCATAAGTCTTTAATTCTTTTAACTGACGGCGATGCTTGTAGTAACGGTTCAGCATTGATGCCGAAACGGTTTCGCCATTGGGTACGATTTCGTTGAGCATGATCTGAGAATACAGCAATGACAGTTGATTAATCAGCTCCTTCTGGTAGTCGTCCAGCTCTTCGGCAATCTGCATCAACTGATCATCACCGTTTTCCGTACTCATATCCAGCGTCTGGTCAAGATTGTTTTGCAGGATCAAACCGACCTTTGCCTTATATCCCAAGATTAGTTTACTGATTTCACGAGCCGTTTGCTGATGCGCTTTAACGATCTCCTTATCAGTTCCATCTTCAATCAATGGCAATAGTTTGGCAGCAGCCTTTTGACGATCAGCCTTCTTTTGCTTGGTATCCAATAAAAGCTTTCCCAATTCGTCTACCTTGGTCAAGTCAATCTGAAACGAGGTAGTTGGTTGCACTTGACGGAATAAGTCATTTAGCGTCTCAAACGATTTATTGAAATCAATTTGATTGGCTTTAAACTTGTCAACACTTGTATTATTTAAAAAATTACCGCGGTACTTAACGATATGGTGAACAGCCAGATATATTTCACGTAAATCAAACTTACGCTTTTCATTCATCAGTGCATACCGCAGCTGACAAATGTTAAAGACTGGAAAATCCGCTGCCTTTTCAGCCGACATTTCTTTGCGCATTTGAATCAGCGTAGGATATCCATTTCCATTCACTGTGGCTTCTTGATCCGGAAACAGCAATTTCCCCATAAATTCTTGATTTTTAGCAGGATCTTTTGCCGAGATATCAGATTGCTTAAGTCTTGCCAAAAAATTAGGATCTACTTCAGCTAAATATGGCGCAAAAAAATCATCCAAAAACTGAAGGCGCCAGCGACGTCGGCTTAAGCGGCGCCGGGCCGTTCGAAAACCACGCCGATCTGCTGCCGTTTCCCCCTCTTTAAAAGTCCGAACGCCGATTGCATTTTTGCCTTTAACGCGCAGCAATGAAAAATGATCATCAATTGCGGTCCAACCGATTGAATTTGTACCAATATCCAAACCAAGATGATATCTACGCAATCCTTGCTTTGAACTACTCATCGTAATTAACTCCTCCTGTACAACATTTTAATCAGCTATAAGCCCTCTTTATTAAAGGCAGCTTAACTGCTATCTTCTATTTTCCACCATTACCCGGCTATTAAGCACTTTTTTCAAAAATTTTTTCGATTTTTTTGAAATCAGCCAAATGACAGCGCTAAAGTTCTAAAAATTTATTGTTAAGAAACAATTATTTTTTCCTAGTAAACACATCACTGATCAAGGGCCTAATATGATAATTCACATTAATGCCTATCACCATGTCATCTCATGGAATTGTGACCAGGATCTATTAAAAGCTTTTTTCTATTCCATAATCTTTTTAGTGATAAACTGTTTATCAAAGAAGAAAAAATCATTGACTTAATCTTTGGTTTCACTAACCAAACTTTTTAACATTTCCACTGAATCTGCTTAATTGCCTTTCTAACTATAGAAATTAAATATGTAATTAGGAAAGAAAACTATGAAAAACTCTGAATATAAAGCCCTACATGATTTACCCAAAAAGACCAAATCTACTCACCTGCTTTGTGCAGCCAATGGTCAACAGGCTAATTATGATGGTTTTGCATTGCTGGAACCATCGAATACATTTAAAGTTATCCAAAATAGAAAAGGTCATCGACGAACTAATTGCCTTAGCTACATGTTGTTTCATCACAAAAGCGAAAAAATGATCCGTATCGACTTAAACGGAAAACCGCATGAAGGCGTTGCGACACCACATGTACATATTTTTGATGACCAGCATCAAAATGGGCAGTATGCAATTCCACTAACTAATTTGGTGAATTATAATTGTACTGATGAGATTGTTACATCGCTTATGGAATTTCTTAAATACAACAACTTTGAAATCAGTGATATCACTATTGAACAACCATTGATTTAGTAAAGAAGGTGAAATAAATGAATACCGTTAAATTGTTAGATAATTATTTTGAATGGTTAAAAAAAGGATATACGATTAATCATTTAGGAAAATGCGATGAAATAGTTACCCCTTTTGTCGATGATATAAACGATAACATCACTATTTTTGTCGAGGAAGTATCCGACAAGCAAATAATGCTGACAGATGACGGCTATACTATCACCAATCTGGAATTCATGGGTATTAAGCTCACCCCAACCAGAAGACGTCTAATAGATTCAGTGTGCCAACAATTCCATATCAAAATAATTGAAGATGAAACTTTATCAATTGTCGGCACTCCCAAAGAATTTCCAATTATGAAATATCAATTGACATCTGCTATCTTACGAATTAACGATATTTCATTCACCCAAAAAGAAAATGTTAAAAGCTTTTTTGCCGAGGACGTTTTAAATTACTTTGACACTAATAATTTCGGCGGTTTGCCAACCTCAGTTAGAGGGCAAAGCGGCGTAGAGTATAAATTTTTGTACGCTTTACCTAAACGTAAAGATAAACCGCTAATTCTTTTTAATATTCAGAATAATATTTCTGCAAACGAAATAATGCTTGATGCATTTAAACACAACGACATCAAAAAATCCGCCAATCTGCCTAATATGTATGCGCAAAGTCGTTATGTCGTCATATTTAATGAAAAACAAAAAAATATTAGTGAAAAAGCGGCAAAAATTGCCCAGGCCTATGATATTGACGTTATCTCCTGGGAAAATAAAGCTGCATTAGCTGAACTAAAAAACTAAAAAATCCCAACCTTTTATAAACATAGAAGATTGGGATTAATTTCTGTGCGTAAACCGAACATGCTTTCGTTAAGAAGCGGTGGATCTGCTCGTAAATTATTAGAAAAAACGGGAAACCCATCACTCCCATGTCGGTCAAATATATGTCTGATCGAATTCATGTAAAGTTAGGTTTCCCGTTTAATTTTCATAGTTTGAGGCATACCCATGCCACCATGTTGTTGGAAGCTGGTGCAAGCCCAAAAGAAGTGCAAGTGCGACTAGGACACAGCAGAATTTCAACCACACTAGATACTTATGTTCACCTAAGTGATAGCAAGAAACGGCAAACAGCCGATTTGTTCGATCAAGTATCTAGTTAATCTTGCCCACATTTGATTTTATGTGGGCAAATACCAAAAAATTGGTCTAGTTTTAACCATCCCTAAAACATAAATGCCGTCATAGCTACTTTTTCTTTTCGTCGATTTCCTCATCAGTCTTCAAAACGGCCATGAAGGCTTCTTGTGGGACCTCAACGCGCCCAACTGCCTTCATCCGCTTCTTACCGCGCTTCTGCTTGTCCAACAGCTTGGCCCGCCGATCAGGATCCCCAGTGTGAATCCGCGCCGTAACGTCCTTGCGGTAAGCCTTGATATTGGTCCGTGCGATGATCTTGGAGCCAATGGCGGCTTGAATTGGAATTTCAAAGTTTTGCCGCGGAATAATCTTCTTCAGCTTGGTCGTGATTTCGCGGCCCCGTTCTTCGGCAAAGTCGCGGTGCGCAATGAAGCTCAAGGCATCAACCTTGTCGCCATTAAGCAGAATATCGATCTTAACCAGGTCACTGACGCGGTAGTCATCAATCTCATAATCCAATGAGGCATAGCCATGCGTGGAACTCTTCAGCTTATCAAAGAAGTCAAAGATGATTTCGGACAATGGAATGTGATAGATCACGTTGACCCGCGTCTCACTCAGATATTCCATCGTGTCGAACTCGCCCCGCTTGCGTTGGCAAAGCTCCATAACCGGGCCGACGTAATCGTTTGGCACCATGATTGAGGCTTTGACGTAAGGCTCTTTAATATCCTTAATAGAAGACGTATCCGGCATTTCAGCAGGGTTTTCAACTTCCTTCATCGTACCATCATGCAAGTCGACATGGTAGGTTACGGAAGGTGCCGTAGTGATCAGATCTAAGTTGAATTCCCGCTCCAAGCGCTCTTGGACGACATCCATATGCAAAAGCCCCAGGAATCCACAGCGGAAACCAAAGCCCAATGCTTGTGATGATTCTGGCTCGAACGTCAAAGCCGCGTCGTTTAACTGCAGTTTTTCCAAGGCATCCCGCAGATCGTTGAACTTGGCGTTGTCGGTTGGGTACAGCCCGGCATAAACCATTGGCGTCATTTGACGGTAACCGGCTAATGGCTTATCAGTTGGGTGCTTGGCATCGGTAACCGTATCACCAACCCGCGTATCTTTAATGTCTTTAATGGCCGCGGTAATATAGCCAACGTCCCCCGCCATCAAAAAGTCGCGGGCCAGTGGTTTAGGCGAGTTGATCCCGACTTCGGCGACTTCATATTCAGTACCAGAGTTCATCAGTTTAATGCGGTCGCCCTTCTTGACGGTTCCTTCAAAGACCCGGACGCTCAAAACCACGCCACGATAGTCATCGTATTTGGAATCAAAAATCAGCGCCTTTAGCGGAGCTGTCAGATCACCAGTTGGCGCCGGTACTTCGGCAACGATTTTTTCCAGCACCTTTTCAACGCCTAGACCGGTTTTGGCACTGACGTCACAAGCATCGCTGCAGTCCAAGCCGATTTCTTCTTCAATCTGCTTTTTGGTGCCTTCAACATCAGCAGATGGCAAGTCGATCTTGTTGATGACCGGCAGGATCTCCAAGTCGTTGTCCAATGCCAAGTAAACGTTGGCCAAGGTTTGTGCTTCAACCCCCTGCGTCGCATCAACGACCAGAATTGCCCCTTCACAGGCTGCCAAAGAGCGTGAAACCTCATAGGAAAAGTCGACGTGACCAGGCGTGTCGATCAGATGGAAAATGTAGTCTTCACCATCTTTAGCATGGTAAGTCAGCGCAACGGCATTTAATTTGATGGTAATACCGCGTTCACGCTCCAATGGCATGTCGTCAAGGATCTGCGCCTTCATTTCCCGCTTAGAGATCGAATCCGTCATTTCCAGAATCCGGTCCGCCAGCGTCGACTTCCCATGATCAATATGGGCAACAATCGAAAAGTTTCGAATGTGCTTTTGGCGTTCTTTCATTTCTTCAAGATTCATTGATTTTTCGTGCTCACTTTCTACGTTAAATGTCTACCTACCAGTATATCAAATCCCGTTGGCAACTCAAACTGGGGCGGTGCAAATATCGAAAAAAGAGCAATTCGCCGCGCACTGCAGCGTCTTGCTCTTTAAATAATTTAAGGCTTATTTTTCCTCAAAGCGATCCTTGAGCTTATCAAAGAAACCGCCCTTGTAGCCAGCGACATGTTCGCCACTAGCTTCGGCAAAGGCCAGCATGGCTTCTTTTTGCCGTTTGTTAAGATTCTTAGGCGTCTTAACGTGGACCGTCACATGCTCATCGCCGTTGCCATTGCCATTAATGTGCGGTACCCCTTTGCCCCGCAGCCGGAATGAGGTCTCTGATTCCGTACCCGCCGGAATCTTTAAATCAACATCGCCATGCACGGTCTTGACCTTGATCTTGTCACCCAACGCGGCTTGCGCAAACGAGATATCCTGATCAACGTAGATCGTAGAGCCATCCCGCTTAAAGTCACGACTAGGCGTAACTCTAAAGACAATGTACAGATCACCGTATGGACCGCCGTTGGTACCCGCTTCACCTTGGTTTTGCAGACGCATCTGCTGACCATCATCAATGCCAGCCGGCACCTTGACCTTAAGCTTATGTTTTTCTTGAACGTGGCCTGAGCCGTGGCACTTGTCGCATTGATCTTCCGGCTTGATTTCCTTACCGGTACCATGACAGGTTGGGCAGACGGTCTGGGACTGCATCATCCCCATCATCGTTTGCCGGCGCTGCATCACAACCCCAGAACCGCCACAGGTATGACAGGTCGAAGGCGACTTGCCCGGCTTGGCGCCAGAACCATGACAGACATCGCATTCGGCTTCTCGATCATACTTAATCGTAGTTTCCTTACCAAAGATGGCATCCATAAAGTCCAGCGTCATATTGTACTGCAGGTCGCGTCCTTGTCTTGGTGCCGAAGGATCACGTCGCGCACGACCGCCACCAAACAGATCACTGAAGATATCGCCAAAGTCGCCAAAGCCACTCTGACTAAAACCGCCCTGACCAAAGCCGCCGAAGCCTTGACCGCCACCAAAGCCGCCTTGAGGGCCAGCGGAGCCAAACTGATCATATTGTGCCCGCTTCTGCTGATCATGCAGCACTTCATAGGCTTCATTGATTTTCTTGAATTTTTCTTCGGCTCCCGGCTCATGGTTGACGTCTGGGTGATACTTAGCCGCCAGCTTCCGATAGGCCCGATTGATTTCGGCGTCTGAAGCATCCTTTTTGACGCCTAAAATGTCGTAATAGTTTTTCTCTGCCATTTAAATCCCTCGCAACGCAATTTTTCTCTCTTACTTTATAGCATAGTCACGATAAATAAGCAAAAGCCAAAGTCCGTTATAGGGGCTTTGGCTTTTTTGCTTATCTAAATCGGCTTCGGCTGACTGGCCTACTTGTTGTCGTCGTCATTGACTTCAGTAAAGTCGCCATCAACGGTCTTGCCGTCGCCGTTGCCGTTATTGTTGTCAGCACCGCCATTGTTGCCGTCAGTACCATTTTGTTGGTTTTGTTGTTGAGCTTGTTGGTAGAGCTTGACTGCCAGGTCTTGGACGATCTTGTTCAGTTCGTCCTTCTTGGTCTTCATTGCATCGAAGTCCTTAGCGTCCTTAGCCTTTTGCAGAGCATCGCGGGCATCCTTGGCCTTCTTGATTTCGTCTTCAGAAACCTTACCGTCAAGTTCCTTGATGGTCTTGTCGGTTTGGAAGATCAGTTGGTCGGATTCGTTCATCAGATCAACTTCTTCCTTCTTCTTCTTGTCGGCTTCCGCGTGTTCTTCGGCATCCTTCTTCATCCGTTCAATTTCTTCATCGGACAGACCAGAACTGGACTTGATCGTAATGTTTTGCTTCTTGTGCGTACCTTGGTCTTCGGCAGAAACGTTAACAATCCCGTTCTTGTCGATGTCAAAGGTAACCTTGATTTGAGGAACCCCACGTGGTGCAGGTGGAATGTCCGTCAGTTGGAAGTTGCCAAGCGTCTTGTTGTCGGCTGCCATTGGACGTTCACCTTGCAGAACGTGAATGTCTACGGCTGGCTGGTTGTCAG
The DNA here is from genome assembly GCF_947381555.1 of Limosilactobacillus pulli. Taxonomy (NCBI): domain Bacteria; kingdom Bacillati; phylum Bacillota; class Bacilli; order Lactobacillales; family Lactobacillaceae; genus Limosilactobacillus; species Limosilactobacillus pulli. The sequence continues at coordinate 12,054 of NZ_CANCWQ010000027.1, read as the reverse complement.
CGGCCGTGGAGAAGATCTGACTCTTAGAGGTTGGAATCGTCGTGTTGCGGTCGATCAGCTTGGTCATAACCCCACCCATGGTTTCGATACCCAGGGAAAGTGGCGTAACGTCAAGCAAAACAACGTCCTTAACGTCACCAGTCAGCACACCACCTTGGATGGCGGCACCCAAAGCAACGGCTTCATCAGGGTTGATGGAGTGGTTTGGTTCCTTGCCAGTCAGGTCCTTAACCAGTTCTTGAACGGCTGGGATCCGCGTTGAACCACCGTTTAAGATAACTTCATCAATGTCGCTGAATTCCAGGCCAGCATCGTGCAGCGCGTTCATAACTGGCTGCTTGGTCTTTTCAACCAGGTCGTTGGTCAGTTGGTTGAACTTAGCCCGCGTCAGCGTTTGGTCCAGGTGCACTGGTTGACCATCTTTTTGAGCGATAAATGGCAGGTTGATTTCAGCAGATTGTGAGCTGGAAAGTTCCTTCTTGGCCTTTTCAGCAGCATCCTTCAGCCGTTGCAGAGCCATCTTGTCTTGGGACAGGTCAATGCCTTGGTCTGCCTTAAAGCCATCGATCAGCCAATCCATGATCTTTTGGTCAAAGTCGTCACCACCCAGATGAGTGTCACCAGAAGTGGAAAGAACTTGGAAGACGCCATCGCCCAGTTCCAGGATGGAAACGTCAAACGTCCCACCACCAAGGTCATAAACCAGGATCTTTTCGTCTTTGTCCTTCTTGTCCAGGCCATATGCCAGTGAGGAAGCAGTTGGTTCGTTAATGATCCGCTTAACTTCCAGACCAGCAATCTTACCAGCATCCTTGGTAGCTTGACGCTGAGCATCGTTGAAGTAGGCTGGCACCGTGATAACGGCTTGAGTTACCGTGTCGCCAATGTAGTCTTCTGCATACTTCTTGATGTATTGCAGAATCATGGCAGAAATTTCTTGTGGCGTGTATTTCTTACCATCAATGTCAACCGTGTAGCCTGGTTCACCCATGTGGCTCTTGATTGACGTAATCGTGTTGGGGTTGGTGATTGCTTGGCGCTTAGCCGTTTCACCAACTTGAACCTCACCATTCTTGAATGATACGACAGAAGGAGTCGTGCGGCCACCTTCTGGGTTGGTGATAATCTTAGGTTCGTTACCTTCCATAACGGCAACGGCGGAATTAGTGGTACCAAGGTCGATACCGATAATCTTATTGCTTGCCATAAAAGTTTTCCCTCTTTTTATATTGGTTTATCTAAGTTATTGTGCAACAACGACCATTGAAGGACGCAGCACGCGATCCTTCATTTCATAGCCAGCTTGCAGCACCTGAACAATGGTGTCGTCTTTTTGATCATCCGAAGCTGGTGCGGTTTGTACCGCTTGATGCTTGGTCGGATCAAAAGGCGTGCCTGGCTCAGCTGGAATCTCAACAATCCCATGGTCCTTGAGCGCCTTTTCCAAATGGTCGTGAACCATTTGAATGCCTTTCTTGAACTCTTGGGCCTGCTTGTCATCCAGTTGAGTTGCCAAAGCCCGCTTCAAGTTGTCCAAAACCGGCAGGATGTCTTTAGCCAGCCCCTGACCATCGTATTTGATCAATTGCGCGCGCTCTTTTTTGAAGTGGTTGTTCATGTTTTGAATTTCCGCTTGCGCCCGCAGATACTGGTCGTCTTTTTCATCGAGCTGCTTTTTCAGATCAGCAATCTGTTGCTTGAGCGCGGCAGTTGGATCTTCCTTGGCAGCTGACTTGGCATCCTTGGCTTCTTCGGCATTCTTAGCCGCTTGGTCAGCTGCAGTCGATTCAGCTGCTTGAGCCGCCTTTTCTTCCTTGGCAGCTGCTGATTTCTTTTCAGCCATCGAACCCCTCCTATAAATCGTAATAATTGTGATAGTAGTCGAGCAGTCGTTTAGCCAGCTCGCGTCTGAACGCGTCAACCAGGCCAATCGTCCGCGAATAAGGCATCCGCGTCGGTCCCAGCACGGCGATAATACCCTTGCCGTATTGGTTGACGTCGTAGGTAGCGGTGATCAGACTGTAGTCGTTGAGCACCTGATTGTTGGCAATCTCACTGCCAATCTTGACATTGACTCCATCATTTGGAGAATCGGAATCAATGATGCTTGACAGATTATCGCTTTGATCGAGCAGTCCATACAATGCCCGCAGCGCCTGAGGATTCTGCCGATCAGAGTAGCCGAGAATGTTGAGCCGCCCGCCGACGAAGTATTTTTCGCGAGCCGCCCGCCCCAATACGCTGTCAAAGATCTGCAGAAAGCCGTCGGGACTGTGCAGATACTGACTGATCTTAATCGGAATGTCAGTCTGCAGATGCTTGACAACCACCGCCAGCGGCAACCCCACCAGCTGATCGTTAATCAAGCGTACCACGGCTTCCAAAGCCTGCGTATCCAGATTCTTAGGCAAGGTAAATGATTGACTCTCTACCTCGCCACTGTCCGTAACCAGAATGGCAATGACCTTTTGATTACCCAGCGGCACCAAACGAAAACCGCTTAAGTGCACGTCTTTTTGTTCTGGCTTCAGGGTAAACGCCGTGTATGACGTCAGCGCTGAAAGGATGTCGGCTGAATGTGAAACAATCTCGTCAATCTTGTGAAAATCGGCCCCCAATGAATTTTGGATCACCATCAGATCACTGTCGGTAACAGCTGCTGGATCAAGCAGATGGTCAACGTAATAACGATAGCCCTGCTTGGAAGGAACGCGACCAGAGCTGGAATGCTCTTTTTTCACGAACCCTTCTCGCTCCAAGACTGCCATCTCGTTGCGGATCGTAGCTGAGCTGACCTTAATCGGGAGCTTATCAGCCAAGACCTTGCTGCCGACCGGTTGACCAGTCGCCGTGTATTGACGTACAATCGCTTGCAGGATTTGCTTTTGACGCTGTGTTAGCATTGGCATCACTTCCTTTTAGCACTCTAACTGCCTAAGTGCTAAACACAATTTATAATATACCAACCACACGACTAAAAGTCAATAATAGTCAAACTATTTTTCTAGAAAAATGTCAAGATTGGTCAAATTATTTCCAAACATCCATTAAAGGAGTCCAATTATGAACGAAGAAAACCGCTACGTCCAACCTAAAAACGCCAAAGAAGCCATGGAGCTGATTCAAAAACTGTTCAACCAATACCGCAACGCACCATTGACCGCCGAACTGCTTCAATATCACAATAATCTGATCATGCGCCTGCAGACAGATATCAAGCAGGCTGCCGAAGAAGAACATAACGAAGCGCTTTTGGCTGATCTGCATGACATGACCGAACTGATGCGGCGCTGGACCACGATTCGACTCAGTGGCCGACCATTTACCGGCAAGATGCGGCATTTTCATTTTGTTGCCAATAATGGTCAAAAATTCAAGCGTCAGGTCCACAAAATGGGCGGTAGCAGTGCGCACCGTGCCAGCCGTCATTAAAAATAGTCGCAAAAGCAGCGGTCGCTTTCCTAATCGGCCGCTGCTTTTATTTTAAGTATGAATCGAGATCAGCTGCCAATAAGCCTTATTTATACGGCAGAGCAAACGCTTTTTAGCAAGCCAAAGCACAGCCAATAAACTTATCAGCCGCGTTCCTTTTCTCGTAGCGAACGCGGTATTTCGCCTTGCTGATAAGTCTGCCAGACATCGAGGCGGTCTTTTTCGTCCAGCTGGCGAAGCACGCGCGCGGGCACGCCGGCTACCAAAGAATTGGCTGGTACGTCTTTGGTTACCACGGCGCCGGCAGCCACGATACTGCCCGTGCCAATCGTCACCCCGCCAGTAATCGTGGCGTTGGCGCAAATCCAGCAGTTTGGCTCAATCGTGACCGGCTTGGCATATTCCAGATCATGATAACCATCGGGATATTGAGCCGCCAAACGCTCCTTAGGCAAAAATGGATGACATGGCGTGGCAATCGTTACCCCACTGCCCAGCCAAACATTGTCACCAAGCGTAACTGGCGCAACGTCTAAAAAAGTGCAGTGATAGTTGATAAAGCATTCTTTGCCAACGTGAATATTGGTGCCGTATTCGCAATAAAACGGCAAAAACAGTCCCAGCGATTTCCCCTTGGATGAAGGAATCAGCTCTGTTTTTAACCGTTCAACCGTTTGCTGATCCAAAATCGAAGTCTGATTCAGCTGTTGGCACAAAGCCATGCGCTGCAGATGATAGGCATCCAGCTTGGGGTCAGCTGGATTGTACAGCCGCCCGCTAGCCATTTTTTCAAATTCATCCATTGAATAAAACTTCCTCCCCAAAATTACTGATGGCGTCTCGTCCCATAACCGGCTGTTCTTCACCAATTGCATAAGCCAGATTATTTTTGTCTCTTACCCATGGCTGCCAGCTTTAAGGCTGCCTGCAGCTGCGGATCGACTGCGTGCAGATATAGGCCGTGCACGCCCCGCGTCAGCAAAACGTTCAATTCATTATGCAACAGCTGCTCGCCAAATCTTTGCTTAGAGTGATCTTTCATCGTCCGACGCTGTACCGCTTTTTTGTTGGCACTGGCGCTCGGATCAAAAATGACCTTGCCATCGCGATACTTCACCGATGGACCGATGACTACGCCGACATGATTAAGATCAAAGCCCTGGACGGTATAGGTTGAGCCGATCTCGTGAATCGTATGCGGCTGCTCAGCCCAGGAAAGGTCGCTGTATTTGACACCATTGATTTTTTTAACGTTGCTTTTCAGTTGCAGATTCCAAGGCATCGACCAATTCCCTTCACTGACGCACCAGTAGCTGCCATCTTTGGGCTTGCTGCTAGAATACTTCCAGTCAAACGTTGCCACCACCCGACTGATGCCATGGCCATGATCCTCAGCGTTAAACCTGGCAATTGCCTGTTCCATTGCGCGTGGATCATCAAAAATCTGCAGATCATAGCTGTCGTCGACTGGAATCGGATAGATGCGGCGCTGATCCACGAAGTCGCGAATCCAGCGAATCGTTTCATCCGAGGCCGCAATCCGCATTTGATTTTTCAGTCGAATTACTTTGTCACCAGCCAGTCGCTTGAGATGCTGCCAATCTTCATTTTCCATGATCTCATCGGCCGTCAGTACCTGCTTGTGATCATAAACCGCCAAGACGACTTTGGCCCGTTTGAGAATATCGAGCAGCTGATTGTTGCCATGGCCGTGATAACCTTGATTCTGCTGGGTCCACAACAAATGTGCCTCATCGATAAAGGCCACGTCTGCTTGATGATTTTCATCATAGCGATTGATGAAGCGAGATGGCTTGATGACAGTTTCATCATCACCTATCCCCAGCTTTTTGACGATCTGCTGGTAAACCTTGAGCTGCTGGGGATGATTAACCATCATAACGGCATTGAGATGATCCTGCTTGGCCAACTCATAAAAGATATTGCTCATCAAAACCGTCTTCCCTGCACCAGCCTCACCAGTCACCAAAACCAACTGGCCGGTCTGATCGGTTGCCAGGGCTTGCTCGACAGTTTTTAAAATCTTGCGTTTGGCCATAGCCTGCTCATCAGTCAGCTTATTGAATGGTGAGGCCTTAAAGATGGCAGATTTTTCCAGAATACGCCGTGGTGGAAACAAGTTATGGTACTTCTTGTTTTCACCCAGCTTATCCCAGATACGGTTAAAAATCGGAATGAACTCATCGCTGGTGTAGTACTTGCGTTGGGCATTTTCGCGGCGGTTGTTCAGCTTGGAAATGACGTCCACGCTGCTCAGATACTGCATCATGCGATTTTCAATATCTAGGGCCAGCGACTTATTGAAATGCTCGTGGCCAATCACAAACATGTGCGCGTTTTTTGCATTGCGCAATTCTTCCCAGTCCTGGCGTGTTTCCGGATCGACATCCAAATGCTCCAGAGTCCGGCGCTGGATATCGATGGTCTCGCCTACGTAAACCGTATAGTCTTCTTTGTAATTACTCTGCTTACCTTGATTATCAATGATGTAAACCGTTGGATACTCAGTCAAAAGTTCTTGTTCGCGATACTTGCCTGGGTAGCGTTTTTCAATCTCTTCATCCAAATGAGCAGCTGTGTCCCTGCGATAGGCCGTCTCAAATATCAAGGGATCCTTGACATTATCCTTAGTTTTTTTACTCATAATCATCCCCGCTTAATCATGATCGGCTGAAATTTGATCGTGCCGTTTCTTCAATTATATTATAGTTGATTTACAATTGCGGTTCTAAATTGAGTCTTTTGACGGTTACCGGCTTCCATTTGACTTGGAAACCGGTATTTTTAATATTATCTTGACAATTCCAGGTGATAAGCTTAATAATGTTCAAGTAAATTGCCTTTATTTAGTTATTTTCATTGTTTAACGTTCGTGTTTTAGGAGGAGAATATGCATTGGTTTGCTGACTTGATCGCTGCAATCGGCGTGGTCTTAAACGGAATTCCCCAAGGTATCATGGCCCTGAGCCTTGGATTCGCGGTGTTCCCAACCACGTTCTCATTTCTGCTGGTTTGCGCGATTAACTTTATCTTTAATTCGGTCGCCCCGGTTTCCTTTCAGGCTGAGTCGCTGGCACTGACCGGCAATCTAGGCCGTAATACCAAGGAATACACGTCAATCATCTTTGGCGGCTCGATCATCATGGCCATCATCGGTCTGACTGGTACCTTGACCAAGATCGTCGGAATTCTGGGCAACCATATCATTACCGGAATGATGGCCGGTGTTGGCATCATGCTGGCAAAAATCGCGCTTGAAATGGCCAAGAATAGTCAAAAGAGTTTCACTGGCTGGGTTTCAATTGCCATCGCGGTGGTTACTTATTTGATCTCAAACGACTTGGTCTGGACGATCTGTCTTTCAGTCATTGGTTCCAGCCTGTATGCCGTCTTTGGCGAGCACTACCGCAACGAGCTGCCCGCCAACGTGACAATGCGCCGCTTTATCTTCACCAAGCCGACGTTTAATCCACGAATCGTGCGGGGCACGCTCAGTCTGGCCTGTCTAAACATCGGCGCCAACCTGTCATATGGTCTGATCACGGGGCAAATGACTGGCATCAAGCCTAATCCCGTCAACTTAAACCTGCTGACAACCTCACAGGCACTGGCCGACATGGGAACCAGTCTTTTAGGCGGGGCGCCGGTGGAAACCATTATCTCGGCAACTGCCAGCGCGCCGGAGCCGGTCATCGCTGGGTGTCTGATGATGCTGATCATGGCCGTGATTCTGTTTGCCGGCTGGCTGCCTAAGATCGGCAGGTACGTTCCGAGCGCGTCAATCGCCGGGTTCCTGCTGGTTTTGGGGATGTTTGTCACCTTCCCAGAAAATGCCGCCACCGCACTGGCTGGCAAAGAACAGCTGGTCGCCGCCACGACAATGATCATTACCGCGTTGGTTGATCCATTCGTGGGCCTGTTGTCCGGTGGCTTGCTGAAAGTCGTTTTGCCGCTGTTAGCCGCGCTTTAGGAGGAAGCTATTATGAAAAAATATCGTATTACCGTTGGCGACCAAACTCGTGACCTGCCATTGATTCCCATCAGTGACGACACCGCCATTGCCTCATTCGTGCTGCTGGGCGACGATGCTATGTCCAAAACAGCGGCTGAACTGCTTTTGCCCAAGCTGCCTAAAAAGTTTGATTATGTCGTAACCGTGGAAAGCAAGGGTATCACCTTGGCACATGACCTCAGTCTTTTGTCCGGTCATCCACGTTCATTCGTGATCCGCAAGTCAGTCAAGGGCTACATGGAAAATCCATTGACGACTGCCGTTGACTCCATCACGACCAAGGGACAACAGCTGCTCGTGCTTGACGGGGCCGATGCTGCCGAACTCAAGGGAAAATCGGTTGTCTTAGTCGATGACGTGGTCAGTACCGGGGGCTCTTTAAAATCAGCCGAAAAGCTGCTTAAACTGGCTGGCTGCCAAATCGTTGCCAAGGCTGCCATCCTAGCTGAAGGCGCCGCCGCTGATCGAGATGACGTGGCGTTCTTAGGTAAGCTGCCATTGTTCAACCTTGATGGCACGATCAAATAGTCCATTCATTAATGATAAATAATCGCCGCCCCAGATGTTATAAGCATCCAGGCCGGCGATTTTGTTTTTGCTGATATTTAGGAAACGGCTGCATGCCCTGTTTTTAAGGGCATCGCTGCAGGTACGCAACATCGCAAGAATCGGTACATCCCATTCTTTAATTTTAATAGAAAAAGCTAGGGTGTACGCTGGCCCCATAGTCAGTGCGATTGTCCTGGCCAATGAATTCAGTGAACTGCTGGAGGCAAAAGTCACAGTCAAACGTCATTAGCACGCTTTATGCAAGAAATCCTGCATAATACCACAATTACCTACTTCTGATCCGAAATCAGCGAATCGTAGGTATTTTTAAGACCAGCAGTTGATCAAGCCATATTTTTGTCACAAAGTCAGCCGCTAAATGGTTGTTATGATTCAACGGTTGTCAATATGGCAACTATAATGTCACTTCAGGCTCCTATAGAATTTAGGAAACTCATCTAAACGTATCAAGAGTATACCTAAGTCTTTTACATAATTATTTCGTTTAGCTTCTAAAATTAAAACGATTAATTTGTTAAAGTTATAGATGCTGTTTCAACAAATAGTTTCAATAAGTGTATTTGGGAGGATATTTATGGATAAACTATACTTTTCGGGGAAAGATACATTTGATTTTGCGTTAGCATTATTACTAACTCAAATAATCTTTTGGGCTTTAATGAAGTTTATTAAAAGTGATCGTGTTAAAGCAAAATTGCCAGCATGGTATAACGTGATTCTTTCAGTAATGTTATTTATCACCGGTAATTTTTTCTGGTATGTCAGCGATGTCAGAACTTTGGCAATCTTTCTGTTCATCATCACCTTGACAATCACTTTGCTAGGTTTCAAGTTTAAAGCAATTGTCGATAAGAATATTTCTAACTGGGCGGTTGGAATTACATTAATTATTGCTGGGATCTTAATTATTTATAACTACAGCGTAAACCTATATATCGAATTTATCGTCATTGGTATTTTATGGTTGTTGGCTACCATTAAATGGCCATCCTATAAATTAGGAAAATTATCTTCAAAGTCCATCTTGGGCATTATTACCTTAGTTCTCGGTATCTTTTGCGCTGTATTAGGCAGCTATTATTATGATGAAACCGCACATATTCAAACAGACAATTATTCAGTTACTTTAGGCAAACAATCAGCTTGGGTCAGCGGATATGCTACCCCTAATTCAAAGATTCATACATATTTAGATGGTAAGGAAGAAACACCTGCAGAAAAGTCTGATGCAGATGGCTATTTTGAATTTGAAGTAAATGTTCCTGGTAAATGGACAGTAAAAGTTACCAAGAATGGCAAAACTGTATCAGACTATACGATCGTCAAAAAATCTGCTGCATGGAAAAAACACCAAGCCAAGATTGAAGCCAAGGAAGCTAAAAATGACTTCATGGATTACTATGCTGATGCATTTGAAGCTTTAGACAATGTCGGTGTCGACGAATATAATACTTGGCTCGATGAAAATAACAATGGAGATGGCGGATACATTGACGACACCTTGGATGCAGTCCAAAATCAGGATAAAAAAGATGTTCAAGATGCGGTTGCCGATATTATCTTAATCCAAGCTAGCCTTGAAAAAATCAAAAATGCAGATGATTCTGACTATGCTGCTTATCACCAATATTATTCTGATATTAAGAGATTACAATCCGTGGTTATCAACCCACCAGCCGGTGACATTGACAACTTTGGGAATCTTTTTGAAGAGTACCGCACTAACGTAGACAATAATCTGACCGAAATGGGAAATTAGCCTTTCTTTTATACAGTCCTTTGCAGCTCAATAGCTTTTGAACTGCAATAGGGCTGTTTTTTATTGAAAGATTTTAAGCGCTCTCATGTGTTAAAATTAAACTTATCATTTACTTCATTAAAAAGTTGGGGATCTTATGAGCTTAAATCATGTCAGTTATTGGGAAAATAGGGACTGGCATCATATCAGCGCCATGGAAGCTGCTAAAAAATCAAATGGCCATCCTATCAAAGCTAGTGAGCAAAAACTGCTATGCGATCTTTGCAGCCACTTTATTAGTCTCTGTGTCGGCCAGGAAAGAAGTCCTTATTTCAAACATAGTAGAGGCGACTTCTATAAATATTGTCCAGAAAGAACTGTACTTGACTACAAAAATTCACCTTTTAGTATTCCTAAGCATTTTGCTGGTCTCAGAATCGTTATCGATAAGAATCAACATTTTCACTTTGAACTGTTAATTCCAAAGGCAGCTAATCCTGAGCTGTCTAAAAGCAAGCGACTTAACGTTTATCATAACAACCATCATAAAGTTACTCAAGTTAAAGTAGACGCCCGTTCTTTTTTTACCAAAGTCAATTTGGGTAACACTATTGATAATAGTTACGCTGTTTATAACGATTCATCAAGCAACGCCAAACAAATCGCTAATTTTAAAATTCCTAAATTAAATTGTCTTATCTTTAGGGAAAATGATGGCATGCGGGTCAGCCTGGGCAGTGAATTAAATCCTAATAATGAATATCTCGTTTTGACCAGAGGCGATTTTAAGTATTCCGGAATCCAAAAACAAAGGCTGGCCCGCTCCAACGGTTGGAATTTATATCGAATCGGTTTTAGTACTAACGTTAATTCGAAGACAGTCAATGATTTTTTTCATATGGAAACCATTGACAACGAACCAATTGGCTATCGTATCACTAGAAACACTGCTGGTATTGATTTAATCTGGCCGGAGCATTTTAAAACCAAAGATGGCATTAACTATCTGGGTAATACTCTTTACCTTTATAAACATGGTCAGGGTTGGTTTGACCATGCTCCAAAAACTGAATCGCACCAATCTTTTAATGCCGAAGCGTTCTTGCAGTCATTCGAAGATTCAAGGCTGCTTGCTTTAAAAGCGGGAGACAATGGGATGGTCGTTGCTTATGGCCGCAGTTTTATCGATATTGCCAACTATAAGCAGTTTATCCCCAGCTTAACAGTTGCTGATGATGCAGCCCGCAAGCTATTGCTCAAGCCCTACACCAAAAATAATCATCTTTACGTCAAACCCGCATATAACGCTACTTTAAAACAATATATCGACGAATTCGAAATCAAGACTAGTTTTCTTGCAGCCGACAAGGAATACCCTCTGCCTGAATTACAAGCTGGTACCAGTCTTAAAATCTACTATGGTGCCGATTGCGTATTTTCAAAGAATGCCAGTATTCCTAATCATGAGTCGCCAAAGTCGGCACCATCTTCCAACATTCAAAATAAATATGATGATGCAGGCCTACTCAATTTATTACGGCAACAAACTGGTGATAGTAAACCTTTCATCATTGTCGCTAACCAACTAAAACAAGCATTAAAGCATTATCCAAACACTTATGCCTGGGTATGCGCACAAGCCCGGCAAAAAGCCATCAACATTAAGGCTTTCAATATTTTAAACAAAATCGTTAATGGAGAAGATTACTAATGGGAATTGAAACTCTTGGAACATCATTATTTTTGATCGATTATTCAGATAAGAACAAATTATTTGCCTATCGTAAAGCTGATTTAAATGAAGATTCTGGCAGATTTGAAGTAGCTGATAACACCGATCCTACAGCGATTGATCTTAACATCAATCCAAAAATTGCCGCTAATTTTAAAAAATACAGCAAAACTTATATTTTGTGTGAGCTGGACTTATACAACTCTAATTACGAATTGCATAAAGGAACCGAAAAATTACCGGTTGCCATTCAAAAAAGTCGTTTTTCTACCCCGCAAGAAATCATCTATAAACTCAGATCATCTGGTCTCTACATAGTTCAGCCCAACTACAACGTCTTGATTTTAACCAACCCAGCAAAAAATGGATCAGTACAAGGACTATATGTTGATATTAAAAATGATACTTATTTAATAGACAGCCAGCATAATTATCGTCTCAGATCCTATAACTACACACTTAAAAAATATAGTTTTACGCGATTTGCTAGTTCGTAACATTTAACAAAAAAAGCCTAACAAGGTTAGACTCAAAGTAGACTAAAAAAGG
>NZ_CANCWQ010000026.1:0-22926 GCF_947381555.1 Limosilactobacillus pulli | reverse complement strand
TAGCCAATTTTAAATGCCCTCCAAATATAAGATGAATTTTCTATTTCATCTGTATACTTAGAGGGCATTATAGCCAACACTTTTATTATTTCAAGTGTCACCCTTAAGGGGATTATAGCCTATAATTCCGAGTCATAATTCTCTGCGATCACCATGGCTAAACCGTCAATGCCCTTCCGCAGATCGGTCTTGCCACAAACTATGTAGACGTGCTGAGGAGCACTCCAGTTAACCAGCATAAGCGTCTACTGCTTTAATGATCTCACTAACCAAAACGGGATCTGCTTCTTGGTAGACATTAATTTTTACTTGGTGCAGTGAAACGATAGCTGCCAAGCGTGAGCGCTTAGCAACCGGCTTCTTTGTTCGCGGTATATCAACTTCGACAAAATCTTGCTTCATAAAAAAGTCCTCCTTCTTGAATATGTCTTCAAGTATAGGAGAACTTGGAATTTAATTATATGCGGTTGGTTATAGTGTGCTTACTACTCAGCTTAGAGGTTCCACTAAACATATAGGACATATCCGTTACCTTAGCGGTGTTCCAATTGCTCAGGCCGGTAATCCGTACCAGCTGGTTATCGCCATAAAACATACGCGACATATTGGTAACACCAGCAACATCAAGGCCACCAAGAACCAGCGATTTTATCTTGCTGTTATATTGATTCATGTAATTATCGTCATAGCCACTGAAAGCTGCTGTCCAGTTGCCAGTAGCATAGAGCTTGCCATTACCATCACCTGAAATGATCAACTCGGTCAAATCCCGGTTCTGTTTTAGCAAATTATGAATAACGCTAGCAGCAATCGTAAGCTTTTGATTAGCTTTAGTCTTACCAGCTTGATAAAAATCGTAATTGTTAGGAATCGTGATCGTGGTCAGATTCGTGCTTTTACCTATATAGGTCACGTTGCCCTTGGCATCAACGTTCCAGTCCTTGGTCAAAGCTTGATAATCCGTCGTCTGAACTGCCAATTCGGTTGATTCTGCAGTTGCATTAACCATGGCCACCCTGGCGATTCAATTAGCTGTTGCCAACTTAGCACTGACTACACTTGATTTTTCAGCAGCTGAAATTGACGTGCTTTCAGAAACTGCATTGGTAGATTCAACAGCTGAACTGGCGGCGGTTTGACTATCTGCAGCTGTTGAAGACGCGGCATCATTTTGATCGTTGCCAGCACTGGCTGCTGCTGAACTGCTTGATTGCGTCACTGAGTCAGTTTTGGAGTCATCCGTACTTGATGATGCTGCTTGACTGTTTGATGAAACTGTCGAACTTGAAGCAACAGTCGCAACTGCGTTTGAATTGTCTGCATTATCAGTAGTTGCTGTAGCGGCTGAGGGGCCGTTGGCTTGCGATACTGTACTGCTGATTGTAATCAAGCGATTGGTCGAACTGGTGGTATCCGCCTTAACGACATGCCCACTTAGACTCATCCCGATAGCTACTGCTCCAGCTGAAACGGTAACTCGCTTTAAAACGGCACGATTTAAAAAATAGCGGAAAATTTGGCATGATGTCAGCCAATTCTTGCCAGCTTTGTACATCTTAACGCGACAGCTGCGATCCGTTTCAGTCTCCTTTCCAAACCGTTTCAATCTGTTCATAATTCATCCCCCTAACATTTAACCGGTGAAACCGTTATGTTATGCAAGGGTGTTTTTTAACCAATATGTATCCCCAAATCGTCTCACCGTATATTTATCCTACTAAAGTAATAAATTATATCTCATACGGCAGACGATCAGTGACCAAAAAACTGATATTTGACAAATCAAAAAAAGAGTAAAAAAATGCCAAAATCAGCTTGCAACCGATTTTTGGCATTTGTCTTCGAATCTCCTCAAGGATGACTAGGTTGGTCAAATACTGATTTATCGGCGTTTGAACCATCAGCCAGCGCTGAGGTTATCTATCCGTAGTTAAGAGATTGAGTTAATTTCCAGCCACTTTATTCGTAAAAAAGCAAAAACTGTCCCGTTAATCCACAATTTAATTACTGCATAAAATTGCAAGAAGGTTTTGCTTTTGTACCATAATCAGCAATCTTTTACTAATAATCATGATAAGATAGAAACATTAAAGATTGATTAAGCGAAAGGAAAGTGACGGCACAAAATGAACAAGCTGACTGAAAGACATCTGTTGATCGTTGGCCAGACCGGCAGTGGTAAGACGACGTCAACGCTAACGATTCTGGATCAGTTGCAAACTAACGCCCAGGCCAATATTGTCTTGGATCCAACCGGCGAGTACGCGCAACTGCCCAACGCCATCGTCTATCGGCTGGGTGAAAACGCCTATCTGGAACCAGGTGAGTTTTCTGCCAGTCAGTTGATTGACGCTCTGGGATTAAAATTTGATTCTCAGCTCAAAATGGCAGCAGTTTTTGCAGTCAATGATCTGAAAATTCAAAACAATCTGCTCAATCAACCAGGCTGCTACGTGCGCATCAGTCAGCCAATCAATACGCACCAACATGAAGCTGAACAGCTGGGGCGCTGGGCTAAATCGTATGACGTGCAATTGCTTCCTGACCAATTGATTGAAGAATTCGTGATTCCATATGCTGATCAGCGAGCTGACTATCACTTAATGGGGCAGCAATATGATCACAAGCTGATTGCCGCAGAATGGTCCAGTATCATTCAGTTGCGCGAATCGCTCGCCAGTCTGCCAGTACGCAAGCTGTTTGGCAGCATTTCTCAACCTGGCCAGGTTAAGACCGAGCTTAACTTCGTATTACAGATGTTTTTAGATCAACGCAGTGCTCATAAGACCTTGGTAATTGATCTTTCTGCACTCAAGACGCTTGCCATTGGACAACGTGCCGTAATCTCACTATTGATGAAGCGAATATTGGAACGCCGTTTGACTCATGCGGCTGATTTTCCGGTCAACATCGTCATTGACGAAGCACATCGTTATCTGCCAGCCGGTGAATTCTCCTTGGCTGAAAACGGCATCTTTCAAGTTCTGCGTGAAGGTCGCAAAGCAGGCCTCAATGTTGTCTTGACTACGCAATCGCCATTGGATCTGCCAGCCAAGCTGCGCTCTCAGTTTCCTAATCTATTGGTTCATCATCTCGCCAGTCCAGAAGAAATCAGTAGCCTTAACTTAGACCAGCAACTGGTATCGACAGTTAGCGGACTGGGAATTGGTCAAGCCATTGTCTGTTTATTAAACCAGTCGCCACGCGTAATTGACGTACCGTTACCTAGCTGGCAAAGCAATTAGGAGGAAACTGTAAATGTGCCTGTTCATCATATTGATGGTTATGTTTTTGATTGCCGCGGGAATCGTCATGGCAATGGCCACCACATTTATATGGGCCATTGTCTTTACCGTAGTCTGCGGACTTTTGGTCTACAGCATGCTGGCCTGGCTGTTTCGCTGGTATCGTAGCGCGGCCATGGTTGATCATCCTTCCAGTCGCTCGGCCTTACTATACACGATCGTTATCATTTTGATCGGTATCGTTAAATGGTATGACCATCGCACTGACCACCGCTTTGATTCTGCTCAGCCACAAATCATTTAAATCACAAAATCATCAAAGCATATCTAGACCAAATGAGGGTTGCCAGCATAGGCAGCCCTCATTTTTTTAATCAGCCCAAATTTTAAAAACGTTCTAACTTAAGTCAATAACCGTTTGGACTTAATTTTAAAAGTTTGATTGGCTGCCAACTTTGCAAACGGTTTAACTACGGTTATGATTTAAGGTAAATCCAATTTTCACATTATTTTGTAATCCAAGAGGTGAAATATATGTCTGCTTTTGATATTCAGCCCTATATCCATCAAACCCCAGCTCAGGTCCGCCAATATGTTCGGGACGGCATCATTGACTTTCCCACTGCTGGCACGGCAGCCGGCTACGCGCAAGCCAACCTGGTAATCATGCCTCAGCTTTATGCCCGTGACTTTCGCGAATGGATTCGGCAAAATCCCCAGGCCTGTCCGCTTTTGGAAACCATCAAGCGGACGCCTCTTACCAAAACGATTGCCAGTCATGCCAACATCTGCACTGACATCCCGCGCTACCGAATTTATGAAAATGGTCGTTTTACCAAGGAGATCACTGATGCCAGTCAATTTTGGCAACTGGATATGGTTGGCTTTTTGATCGGCTGCTCATTTTCGTTTGAAGAAGCCTTGACTAATGCCGGCATCGAGATTCGGCACCTGACCGAAAAGCACAACGTCCCTATGTACAAAACCAACATTATGACCAGTCCATTCGGTCGCTTTAAAGGTCCAATGGTTGTTTCAATGCGCCCG
This sequence comes from Limosilactobacillus pulli, assembly GCF_947381555.1. NCBI lineage: Bacteria > Bacillati > Bacillota > Bacilli > Lactobacillales > Lactobacillaceae > Limosilactobacillus > Limosilactobacillus pulli. The sequence continues at coordinate 18,634 of NZ_CANCWQ010000026.1, read as the reverse complement.
ATGACCCCCAAAAAAGCCTGGCTTGCCTACCAGATCACAGCTAAGATGCCTAACGTGCACGGCGCACCAATTCAGATTGGCGATCCCAAAGCGATTGGTATTACCGATCTGGCTCATCCTGATTATGGCGACCCCGACACAATCAAACCTGGCGAAGTCCCCGTTTTTTGGCCCTGTGGCGTAACTCCGCAGGCGGTTATTGAGAACGCCAAACTGCCGCTGGTCATTACCCACGCGCCGGGGTATATGTTTGTTACTGACATTAAAAATGACGAACTAAACGACTATCTCGATGCTCACCAACCAGAATAATCAATAAAACGCACCGCCACGCTCGGGATACTGAATGCCCGAAAAATTCGTGGAAGTGCGTTTTTGTTTTAGTCAATCAGCGAATGGTAGCGAGTGTAGGCAACCGGCTGTTCAAGCACCAGATTCATCGAAACAATCGGATTGCCGGTTTGTTCTTCTTGTTTGGCCGAACCAGGCATGTAATGACAATTCCCCAGGTAATAAAAGGTCTTGTCATCATCAGCATCGGATTTTTTGACAAAGAGCCCCATCCGATGTCTACCATCCGTAAACTTATGAATATCAGGACTGTCCAGTCGACGCTTGTTCTTGGAATAATAGTGCATCACGTGATCATTTAAGAAGCGATCCCCGTATTGAATCGAGCGGCTGATCTCTTTTGACTTATGGTAGGTAACAAAAATCGCACCGTCATGATCATTGAAGTAGTAGCCACCGATGTTTTGTGCGGTTGTATTGATTTGATTGTTGATCAAGCGCATCACGTCTTTACGCGTATATTTCTCGCCCAGCGTAAAGCGTTGATCGGCTCGATAGCGTTCAGCCCTCATCAGGCCGGTCTTGATACCATCCTGCCAAAGCTTTTTAAACCACGGATTGTTTTGCAAAGACTGGCTAAGCTCGTCATTTAACCGATAGTACTGCATATCCGGTTCAAAAATTACGATTGGCTGACCACCATAATCGGCTCTGGATGGTGAGGCATTTTTGTTATAAAACGTTAGATCCAGTACACGCCGCATCGAAGCCATCGTTGACTCATCAACTTGACAATTGGCTTCTTTTAGCTGCTGCTTCAGTTTTTCTTCTGTAACCGTGTTTTGAGCCAGTAAATCATCCAGCAGCATCAATTCATGACGCCGCTTACCGTTCAAGAGCTCCGCATCCAAAAAAGTCAGCACGCGATTTTCATAGTCACTGAGCTCAATTGGTACTTTTTCGCCAATCAGGAACTGGGCGTAATTTTTCTTTTTATTAGCCAAAATCTCGGGATCAATTGAATCGGCTGCCATGAAATCAGCCAGCATCGGTACGCGCCCAACTCGGAATTTCATATTTTGATAGACATTCCGCAGCTTTTTCATATCGTTGAGTCTTACCTGACGCAATGACTGATAGATCCGTTCCTTGGCAATCTCGTCAAATGCAATCGTAGAAAGTCCAATCGTTGGCTCGATCTCAACCGTTTCGCGGGCACTGTCCTTGGAATAAGAGGCATCCCCGGTCAAGGCAATCGGAATCATATAACTGTTCTTGTAATTGCCGATAAAGTCCAGGACCTCAACGTAGTCTTTGTTTTTAGCTTTTCTGAGCCCCCGTCCCAGCTGTTGCACATAAACGATGCTGGAATTGGTGCTGCGCAAAAACACCACCTGATTGACGCATGGAATGTCAATCCCCTCATTGAAAAGATCAACCGTGACGATATATTCAATCTGACCAGCCGCCAATTCTTTGACCACCTGCTGACGAACAACCATTGAATCCGAGCCGGAAAGTGCCTTGGCTGGATGCCCCTGCCTGCTTAATTCAGCAGCCAGCTGCTCTGATTCTTTGACCGTAGCACAAAAAATCAAGCCATGCAGCTGTGGCCCCGAATAGCCATAGTACTCAGTCTGTTCCAAAATATAGTGAACCCGTTCTTTACTGGTCAGATGCTCAATGGCTTGCACCTCTTTTTGATGATGAGCAGCGTCATTTTGATAGCTGGTAATCTCTTCATTAACCTGGGCATCGTTAAACTGATAGTCACTGATACCAACATAGTGAAACGGGCACAGCATGTCGGCTTCCAAAGCCTGCTGTAGTCTGATCTCATAAGCCACGTTATAGTCAAACAGCTCAAAAACACTGAAGTCGTCATTCCGTTCTGGCGTGGCCGTCATCCCCAAATAAAATTCAGGCTTAAAATACTGCATGATCTTTTGGTATGATTTGGCCCCGGCATGATGGACCTCATCGACCAAGATATAGTCAAATTCATTTGGCGAAAATTCGTGTAGATGGGCGTCGTCTTGCAAGGTCTGAACGGTGGCAAAAAGGTATTTGGCATCCTTTTCATGCACGTTGCCGGTATATAGGCCAAAATCGTCTTTAGGTCCGCCAATTACTTTTTGAAAACTTTGGGCCGACTTGCGCAAAATCTCTTCTCGATGTGCTAAAAACAGCATGCGTTTCGGCTTGGCATTGCGAACGTCAAATGCCCCCAAATAGGTCTTACCCGTTCCGGTTGCCGAAATTACCAGACTACGATGCTTACCGGCCTTACGCAGACTAGCGATCTGAGCCAGTGCCTCTTTTTGCATCTGATTGGGCTCAATGTTATCACCAATAATTTCAGGCTGACCGTTTTTTACCATCTGGGCTACGGCGTGCGTCGTGCGGTGATTTTTTTGATAAACCAGTTGATACTGGACAATCCACTGATCCGTCAAAGGCTGAGCATGCTGCCATTCGTCTTCGATGTTTTCACTGACTTGATGCGTGATGTCGCCATTGTTGAGTGAATTGATCTGCAGACTCCATTCATAGTTACGCATCAGAGCATTTTCGGTCAGGTTGGCACTGCCAATGATAATGGTTTGATAGCCATGGTGCTGAAAGATATATCCCTTTTGGTGAAAACCGTCAATTTTGGCAATTTTCACCTCCAGATTAGGAATTTTGAGCAGCTCGTCAAATACCTTGGGCTGATTGAAATACAGATAATCAGACGTTAATAGTCGCCCTTGAATACCATGGTTGGCTAGCTGCTTAAAAATCGGTTTGAGGCTGGAGATCATCGCATCAGTTACAAACGCCACGGCAAAGATATAGCTTTGGCAGGTCTGCAGCTCATGGCGCAATTGATTCCAAATCTGGTTACCCGACTGATTGGTCAACAGCTTAGGTCCCAAATCGCCAACCGTGGCAAATTCATCTTGATCAACATAGCCATTTAAAAGCGAGCCATGTAATTCTCTGACCAGTTGATCGCCATCTTTTGACTCCAAGCGCTTTAAGATTTTTCCGTAGTCAACGCCGGTCATGCTTAAAACACCGCCTTTTTTAGATCCGCCTGCGCAATTGCCCGAGCAATCGGCAAATCGGCATCAGCCCAGTTTAACTGCATCAAATTGGCTTGGTCGCACCATTTAACCTGGCTGTGGGCGATCAGATCAAAATGATGCGTATCCAGTTTGGCATAATAAACCGTCAGATGGATCTCGCCAAAATCATATTCTTTAACGGCAGTTGGTACAACTTGACTGCCGACCTCGATTTGATCATTGAATTCTTCTCTTAACTCGCGCTTTAAAGCTGCCTTAGGATCCTCACCCGGCTCGATTTTGCCACCCGGAAATTCCCACAAGGCCCCTAGGATGCGATCATCGCTGCGCTTGCTTGCTAAAATCTGGTACTGCTCATTTAAGATGGCAGCCCCCACTACATTTATTTTTTTGGTCATATTTACTGATTCCTTTTTGCTTAGGATATTTTTATTATAAAGCGCGCTAATTCAATGATCCAGCCACTTTTCAGCTCATTATGCGAAAACGCTTTTATTAAAATGAAATTAAATAATTATCAGAAATCAACTTGCCATTCTTTTTTTTCAGTGATATATTAATGCCAATGAAATTTACGAGTGGTCGTCAAGTAGAACTGCACCTCAGCGCTCAGAAAACCGGTGGATGATGCGAACCGGACAGGGTGACAGCTCCGAAATACCCGACATAATAAGCCCGTACGGATTGGGCCGGTACCGTTAGCAACTGGCAAGAGTGAAAAGCAGCCCATGCACTGGCTCTTTTCAGTTGGGTGGTACCACGTTGAGGCGTCCCGATTAGACATTGTCTAGTCGGAACGCCTTTTTGTCTGCTCGAGGGGGAGAAATTATGAAACGATATTATAGTCATTATCTACAAACCAAATGCTGTTAAATTAATAAATCAATTCATGAGGTATCGATAATATGACTAAAAAAATTGAATTTAAAGAATCTGTTGCTATTTTATTGATTATGCTGATTGTCTTGGGATGCGGCGTGATTGGCTTTGGTCTTTCACCCCAGGTTCCTGTTTTAACCGTCATTGCCTTTTTGGTTTTCTGGCTGGCCATTCGTCGTGTTTCCTGGGATAACATCATGAAGGGCATTACTGAAGGGATCTCAACTGCTATCATCCCCATCTTCATCTTTATTCTGATTGGGACTTTAATTGCCGTTTGGATTCAAGCCGGCATTATTCCTTCATTGATGGTCTTGGGCTTTCATTTGATCAGTGCCCGTTTCTTCGTACCATCGGTCTTCATTGTCTGCTCATTGGTCGGGCTGGCAATCGGTTCTGGTTTTACAACCGTTTCAACCGTTGGGATTGCCTTGTTTGGGATGGGCTCAACCTTAGGCGTCAATCCAGCTTTGACGGCTGGTGCCATTATCTCCGGGGCTGTTTTCGGTGATAAGATGTCGCCACTGTCTGATTCGACCAACCTGGCATCAGCCGTAGCCGAAGATGATCTGTTTGATCACATCAAAAACATGATGTGGTCAACCATCCCTGCCTTCGTAGTTTCCCTAGTCGTCTTTTTCTTCTTGGGTCAAAGCAATAAGGGAACGTCACTTGCCAGCATTGCTTCAGTAAGTTCGACACTGACTAAGCATTTTGCCGTTTCTTGGTGGGCCGCTCTGCCGATTATCTTGATGTTTGTTTGTGCCTGGAAAAAAGTCCCAGCTATTCCAACTCTATTTTTAAACATTGTTTTGTCGACTATTATGATCTTTATCAACAATCCGCACTTGGCCATTGCCAAATTCGCCACACTGATTGAAAGCGGCTTTGTTTCCAAAACCGGCAACAAAGCTGTTGATGCACTGCTGACGCGGGGCGGCATCTCCAGCATGATGGGAACCGTTTCATTAATCATCATGACCTTGGCACTGGGTGGAATCTTGATGCGCATGGGAATCATCGAAAGTGCCATGAAGCCGCTGGTTGCCAGACTAAGCAAACCTGGTCGTTTGATTACTGCGACAATTTGTGCCGGCATTGGTGTCAACCTGTTCGTCGGTGAACAGTACCTTTCAGTAATTCTGCCAGGGAATGCCTTTAAGCCAGCCTTTAAGCGGATCGGCCTCGCGCCATTGGCTTTAAGTCGGACGCTTGAAGACGGTGGGAGCGTCATCAACTACTTGATTCCTTGGGGCGTGGCAGGATCGTTTGTTGCCTCTACGTTAGGCGTACCAGTACTTGAATTCTTACCATTTACCCTGTTTAGTTTAATGTCGCCAGTCTTCTCCATTTTGAGCGGCTTTACTGGCATTGGTCTCAAATGGCAGCCTGGTCACGGACCAAAAACCCAAAAAGCCTAAGCAATATTTTGCAAGTCTGCTGAGCATTTGTTCGGCAGACTTTTTTAATTATGCCTAGCATGAAATCCGTGACTTTAGTCAATGATGGTTGACTAAAGATAAAAAGGCACCAGACTAGCGCCTGATGCCTTTTCGTTATTAGAGGATTCTCTCTATTCCATCTTTTATCATCTAATGGCTGAATCGACTTATTTTAGACGAAACCGTCAATCGTGTGGTTAAGGTCAATCGTAATCACACCATAATGGTACGGGTTGAAAAGTACACGAAAAAATGAGGCATCTCGCCGCTTGGCGAGATGCCCCATTTCATTATCCTATTTCAAAACGTTTATAAAGCAAGATGAATCCTTCACCGTCCCAATAGAGTCCCTTAAATCGATCATTGCGTGTACCGCAGAAGAGAAATAGGGAATCATCAAACAAATCCAGATCATAGTTTTCAGCGACCACTGCCGCTAAGCCATCAATACCTTTGCGCAGATCGGTTTTGCCGCAGACGATAAAAACATGCTTCGGCTGGGTCTAATTAACCAGCATGATCAACGAAGAGTTTAATCAGATTTTCGATCATTGCGGGATCAGCGCCCTGGTAGATGTTAAGCCGCACTTTCTGAATCGAAAGTGAGGCTACCAGCACGCTCCGGTTAGTCCTGCGGTCGTTTGAAGTGGCGCTGACTTCAACGATTTCATTTTGAGTCATCAAAAAGACCTCCTATATGAGTTTCCTCAAGTATAGAAGGTCTGTGCGATGGTTAGAATACGTGTTGTTATGGTGTGCTTACGTTGATACTTTTTAATAAAAAACCGAAACTCAGTAAGGAAATCCCTTTTGAGTTTCGGTTTTATGGTTTCGCCATTTACAGCTCAACAATCATTGACTGGAATTCTCGATCAGGCCGGGCTGCCCTGCTGACTCTGAGAAAGTGATACTGAGGTTAGGAAGTTCGTCCGCAAGCAAACACAGACTCAATCGTTATCCTAGTGTTTGATCATTGGCTGTTGCCCACATCGCCAAACCACTGTTTTTAATTAGGTATTGAACCAGGCATAGCATTTATTATTGCTTGATTCAACGCATCTTGACTACAGCAGTTGAATGCCGGCTTTTTCACACTTTTCACGCATGTCTTTAGGCCAGATGCTTGCCTGAACCTCGCCAACGTGTGCCTTGCCCAAAAGCAGCATACACAGCCGTGATTGACCGATCCCGCCACCGATCGTGTATGGCAGTTCATGGTTCAAAAGCATCTTGTGAAATGGCAGTTCAGCACGGGCTTCTTCGCCGGCTTCTTTCAGCTGGTAGCGCATGGCATCTTCATCAACCCGAATCCCCATGCTGGAGACTTCAAGCTTGCAGTCCAACGGTTCGTACCAGAAGATAATATCGCCGTTCAAAGACCAGTCATCGTAGTCAGGTGCGCGGCCATCATGAGGCTTGCCAGAACGACGCAGCTTGTCACCGATCTTCATAACAAAGACACACCCGAGTTCCTTGGCAATCTTATCTTCTCGTTCCATCGGCGTCAGATCTGGCCAGCGGTCTTCGAGTTCTTGCGTGGTAACGAAGTGAATCTCGTCTGGCAGATGGTGAACTGCTTGTGGGAACTTGTACCAAACCTCATGTTCCATGTGCTTGATAACCTTAAAGATCTTTTTGACCGTTACCTTCAAGGTTTCTTCAGTCCGTTCTTCTTTGGCGATCACCTTTTCCCAGTCCCACTGGTCAACGTAGATGGAGTGGAAGTTGTCCAAGTCTTCATCTTTACGAATGGCGTTCATGTTGGTGTAAAGACCTTCATGCATGCCAAAGCCATACTTCTTTAATGCGTAACGCTTCCACTTAGCAAGTGAGTGAACAACTTCGATCGTTTCACCAGGCAGAGCCTTCATGGTGAATGAAACTGGCTGTTCAACCCCGTTTAAGTTGTCGTTCAAACCAGTTTTCTTTTCGACGAACATTGGCGCACTCATCCGCTGCAGGTTCAATTCACGACCAATTTCATCTTGGAAGGTTTCACGAATGTAGCGAATAGCAGCTTCAGTCTCACGAACTGATAGCTTTGGATCGTAGTGTTCTGGAATAATCAGACTCATAATAAAAAATCTCCTTGAAACTTAGACTTGAGGGCAAAATAAAAAGCCTTTTGTCCCTGTAGTTTCATGGGACGAAAGGCTTTATTCCGCGGTGCCACCCAAGTTGTCCAGAGATATCCAGACCGCTTTGATCAGAGCACAAACATGCTCCATCGACTGTAACGTGTCGAAAACGTCTGAGCCTACTTTGGACGAAACCATTTGGGTCAGCAACGCGGGGAAGTGTTTTTCACTGCATCAGGGTCGGCCGAGTTCCCATTATCCCCGGCTCACTTTACGAATGCACACAGCTACTCGTCTTTCTCATGGTTTTTCAAAACTGTTTGATTGATTTTTATTTTAATCCATTCTCAGCATTTTGCAAGCAATTTTTTAATTTTTTGCGAATTTAATTAAAAATACTATTCTGATCAAGATTGAACTATTTCCAAAACATCATGATGATCATCAGCAAGACCGCAATAATCATCACCAGATTCATTAAAAATCTAGCCATTCCCGAATGATGGTACCCTTTTTCATATGCCTGCGCCCGTTCTTCTTGAATCTTTTCAAGCCGCTTGTTGGCATGCTGTTCAACCACATTGTCCAAAGTATCGTCATTGCTATGATGATCGATTCTGTGCGTTGCCATCCAAAAACACTCCCTAATCATTTATTAAACAAAGTATACGACGACCTCGCCATCCTCATTCAAAGCGACCGTGCTTAACAACAGATTACGAATTGCTTCTTGAGTAACCGCATCAATCATCTGTTTAAAATGATCATATGCCTTCTCATGATAAACTACCATCGGATTGCGCTGCAATAGTGTCCACGGTTGAACCAACGTTTTCAGATAGCCAAGATAGGCCACCTGATCAACCCAGCAGTCATCCATTGCCTTAAGCAGTGCAGAACGATAAAATTGTTCAATCTGTTTGGGATCATCAATTGAATCTTCAATCTGATCTAAAATCTCATTGGTCCGCTGCATCAGATAATCTTTGACTGCGGCTATATCCCGATAGTTCAAATCAGCAGGAATCTGAGCATCATCATAGGTTATCCAGTGATTGACCATTACTTTTAGATGACCATAATCCCAGTTTGACCGAGTGTTTAAAATCACATCAAAACCGTGTTCCATCCAGCTAAGCGCGGTCTTGCGATAATCATCAGCGTTCATGATGGCATCCCGCAATTCATAAAAGACCATCCGCTCCAATCGCATACTGTTCTCATAGCTGTACATTCGCGCGCGCGTTTGTCGCTGGCTGACCATGACCTTATTGCGCAACAGCAACAGTGAGATCAAAATTCGTGGGTTGTGCAGACGATGCGACTTGACCTTGTGATTAAAATGCTTGATATGGCGGCGATAATAGCGACGAATCACCGGACTGCTGTTTTGAGAGATAAAATTATCCTCCAATGAAATGAAAAACCAGCTGTCACCTGGATCGCCTTGCCGACCAGCCCGTCCCTGCAGCTGCTCGGCAACGCGTGGATCAAGCATTTCGGTACCAATTACCGCTAAACCGCCTAATTTGGCCACGCCTCGACCTAGTTTGATATCGGTACCTCGCCCAGCCATGTTGGTAGAAACCGTCACTGCATTTCTTTGCCCAGCATTTTTAATAATAGCAGCCTCATTAGCCTCATTACGGGCATTCAAAACGTTATGGGGAATACCACGATTTAAAAGAATTTCCGAAACGATCTCTGAGTTTTCAACTGAACCAGCAATCAATAAAATTGGTCGGCCCTGATGATGCAGCTTTTCTGCCAGCTTGATAGCTTCAATCAACTTCTCGCTAGTCGTTAGATAAACGCGCGGCTGATGATCCTTACGAATGTTTTTACGGTGCCGTGGAATTTGAACGACTTTCATCTTGTAGACATTGATAAATTCACTTTCGGCAATCTTGGCCGTTCCCGTCATTCCAGCAACGTTGTTAAACAGCCGAAACAGACCTTGATAGGTAATCGAGGCAACGGCCTGCCGATTTTCTGATATCTTGACGCCCTCTTTTTGTTCAACGGCCTGCTGAATCCCAGTATTGCCCTTCATACCACGCATCAAGCGACCATTGGCTTCATCCAACAGAACCACTTCGCCATCATCAACCATGTAGTCATGACCTTTTTGCTGCACAAAATGAGCCTGCAACGCCAGACTGATATGCCGATACAGTTCACGATATTGATTATCAAACAGATCATTAATCCGAAACCATTTTTGTGCTCTTAAAACACCAGTATGCGTCAACCAAGCTGATTTGTGGTTTTTGCTGCGGCGATAGTCGGTTTCTGGTCTTAAACTGCGTACAAACTCGTCAGTCAGCTGATAAAGATTTGACTGCAATTCGGGCTTGCTAGCGACCACCATCGGCGAATTGGCACCATCCAAAAACACGGCATCAACCTCATCGATGATTGCGTAGTTATAAGGTCTCAGATACTGATCTTCGGGTCGTGAAGCCAGATTATTGAACAGATAGTCAAACGCCAGTGTGCTGCCAGTCGTGTACAAAACATCGGCTTGGTACCATTTTCGCTTATCGACGACGGTTGCTTGATTGTCCGTTTCGTCATTAGGGTCAAAACCCAGGCTGCAAGTCAATCCTAGCCATTTATACAGCACGCTCAGTTCTTCTTGATCGCGCTGAGCCAGATAGCGACTGGGCGTCACCAAAATTGCTCCTTTGCCAGTTAAGCCATTTAGATAAAGAGGCAGTGCTGCGGTCAGCGTCTTGCCTTCTCCAGTCTTCATTTCAGCAATCCAGCCATGATGAAGAACAATGGCCCCAATCACCTGCACGTCATAAGGATACATCCCTAAAACGCGTCGGGCCGCCTCACGTGCAGTAGCAAATGCCATTGGCAAGAGGCTGTTTAACGATTTGCCGTCTTTAAGCATCTTTTGCATCCGCGGTGTCTGAGCTTTAAGTTTTTGATCACTCATGGCCCGCATCGTCGGCGCCAAGGCATTAACCTTAGTCAAGATACGCTTAGCTCGTTGCAGTTCTAATGAAAAAGCCGTTGTTCTCACCTCTTTAATTCATCCTTGATCTGATCAAGCGTCTGTTTGATTGGCACCAACTCCAGATGCTTAAAGAAATGCCCCTCACTGCTCGTCATTTCGTAGTTGCTCAAGCGATAGTCGGTCAGCAAGGTATCAGCATCAATCAACCAGCCGCGCCAATAAGGACTTTTTTTAATCAGCTTTCTAACAATCGGGTTCAGCCGGTGCGCCGTACTGATGAAATTAATTCGTCGATTCTTCAGGTTTTCAAAATAAGTCAGCAATTCTTCATCAGTCTGATCAATTTCTTGCCAAGCAACTACCGCCAGCGAAAGATTTGGGACTTCTTGATTCTTATCCATTTCTTCACTAGGAATCATTGCCGTTCGCAAAGAGCGCAACAGCATAATGTTGATTGGCTGATCATCGTCGAACTTTTTGGGTGCGTAATACATCCAATTGCCTGTCTGTTCAGTAAATGCATGCGTCAATTCCAAGCGCCAAAAGGTAATCGATCGACAGCCACCATTGATCAGCTGTACCTCATAGCGGGTTGCCGCGTACGGATAGGTAAAAATGATATTGCTGTCATGCGAGATTTTCTGGTCAACGATCTCACCTTGAATATCATAAAAGATTACTCTAAGCATGACTGAATCAGCTGGTTTGGCAATATACTTGGCTCGGATTCGATACTCTACACCACCCCGTAAAAGCGGCAGCTGGGGTACGAAACGACTGGCCTGATAGTTGACTGCTGAGAACCAAGAAATCATTGCTTTACCAGGTGCCATCCATTCATTTTCAAAATGGATCACTTGATTGTCGTATGAATCGATTTTTGACCCGTAGCGATAGGTCGTGTCGTTTTCCGGCAGCCAATAGACATAGTTGATAATTCTCATGGCATCACCTTCCAAAATCATGTTCCAGGATCTGACGATAACGCGTCAAAAACCACTGCAGCATCCCCGGACTATCGTCATTATGACGGCCAGGCAGACTGTAGCTAACCAAACGATTGGCTTTCGTCATCAAATGACTGCTTAGATCCTCAAATGCATTGGGATCATAATCATCATTTTCCATATAGGCAATACTGAAATTGGTTTTGGCAAGATCTTGTTGATCCATCAAATCCATGAGCATCGCATCAGTAACGGGCCTTCCATCGGCTGCAATTGATCGTTCAATATCAAAGGCCGTCTCAAACTCATCAGGACGGGCCAATCGACTGCGCGTCGCAATCGAATCCAAGTGCACCAAAGGCTTGGCAACGATAACCTCATGTACGCCCATTAAGGCACCAAATTTAAGCGCACCATACGTTCCCATCGAGATTCCCGACAAAATCAGCTGCTGGCGCGTAAAGCCTAGTTTTTTCAGATGCTGATCAATCAGCTTGGGGACGGCTTGATTGAAAAACTCACCCGTGTAAAACTGACCACCTTCCAATCTTGAATCAGTAATCAAGAGGTACGGTGCATTCAATCGTCGCATCATAAAGTAGCCTTCAAAACTCTTCTTAGAATGATAACCGGCAAAATACACGCATAGTGGTGGCTTCAAATCGCCAGGATTAAAATAACAGGCCAGTTCTTCTCTGGTTTGGGGATCAACCAGCCGCTGACCACCATTTAGATAAGTTCCCAAACCATAACGCGTCCATCGATACTCAACATCACCCAGCTTTAATTTGCCATAGCCACGTACAAAGATAACCATCGTAATGTACTGATGGCCACTAAAAATTCTGGTATCAATTGTTTGGGGACGCTGCAGCTGTTCTTCGCTCAAATCAAACACACGCCGTTGGTCACCATAGACTACGGCAAAGTGATACCGTAGCTCAACATCGGCTTCTTTTTCAAACTGTGGCCAGACCTCCAATTGACGACCCGGATCAACATATATGTTTTTGCGTGAGCTGGCCAACGGTTGCCAGTCCGGCGTATGTACCTGTACTTCGACATGTGCGGAATCCTCATAATGAACCACACCCCTATACTTTGGATCAAACATCAGAGCAGCTGGCGTTAAGCCGATTCCCTGTTGACCAACAAAATAATAGTTCTCAATTTGATTAATGAACTCTTGAATCGGCGTGGTCAGTCGACGAGCAGCCATTTTTTGTAAAAAGGCTTTTAAATCCGGATCATCAGTCTGTAAGTTTTCGGTGTAGACAACATTGTACGGGTCAGTACGCTCTCTTAGCAGCTCCCAGTTTTCTTTTGGCATCAGAATCGGTTCTGAAATGATTACCAGCTGAAGGCGTGTCTTGGGATCTTTTAAAAGCCCTAAATCATTAAACTGCCAATTTAAAGCGGTCGGAACCTGATAACTATTTCGCCAATCAAATTTTCCAAGCTGTAAGATATTAAGCTTCAAATCGTACACACCTCTTCCATAACAGCTGCCAGTTATGCATAATCCGGGTTCCCGAATAATGGTTGATCTGCTGAACGGCATCGACTAATGCGCGGTTCCAGTTTTCCATGTTGCCTAGATAAAAATCCAATGCCATGTCCAGATCAGAAACATTGACTAAAACCAGGCCATTCTCATGATCACGCACCAGATCGGTTTTAACCAAATTGATCTGAGGCAGACCAACACTGATTGAAGCCATTTGGACATACGAATCTGGATTATTGCCCAAATCAACAACCACTCGTGCATGATCAAGGAGCTGCAAAAGGTCAGTCGGCTGCGCAATTCTTTTGGTGTAAATCGGCAATGGCCGCCAATGACCTTCTTTTTCCATACGTGGGTCGGTATCCTCATCGACCAGATCAGGATTTTGTTCCAGTTGCTCTTCTTTGGGATCAATCAACAGTCGCGGATGATCCTGAGTGATCTCTTGAGCAATATGTCGCGCCTGACTCAACAGCTGTTCATTGTAGGCAGCAATCTGCAGACGCTCATTATTTTTATTTTGATCAATCAGCTCCATGATCTTGACTAATCCTTTTCTTAAGATCGGCATTTCAGTTTGATCACTGACAAACAGCAGAATCGTCTGGGTTGTACGCTCATCGCTATGACCAAGACTAAACTGCGAGGCAAACGTTGGCAAAAGAGTAGTTTCAATCTCCTCACCCATGATTTCATGCACATGGCGATCTGCCATCTCAGAATCTGTAACAATCGTTAAATCATCACGACCCAACATCGGCTTCCAAAATCGATCATTAGGATGCCACTGACTGACTTGTATAATCGTCTTAAATCCATTGAATTGTCTGAGATCAATAATTTGGCGATCATCAGCCGTCAAGATGATTTGATCGCTGTCTTGATCAAGCCTTTTTTTAATCAGCTTAGCAATTGCCTCGTTGATTAATTCATGACGACTCTCATAGTCTGCCTGATCAAAATCGGCCTGAAATTCAGAATTGATATGACAGCGACCGGTCTTGGCATCCTCAATCATTCGCCACTCACCATGCAGATTAAAAAAGATTGTTTTTTGCAGAATTCCTTGCCGATCATAGGTTTTGATACTGGAAACAAAGCCGCGCGTATCCATCACGATGTCTTCTTGATGATAGCCATCTTGCCACCGCTCAATTCGCAGGATCTGACCCAGATTGTTAAATAAGAGCCGTGCAATGTGTTCGTCATTTTGAAAGGCATCAACACTGAACGGTCCATACTCAAAATAGGTTCCCCTCGGCCAGTTGAAATCCTGAATGTCCACGATTCGTCCATTTTCCTGCAAAGACGTATCCTGGATCCAGTCAAAAGCCGATAGCGTATCAGTAGATGCAATCCTTTCACCATTCAGCTGCGTTAATAATTGTGGCTTGTAGTCACCGATGATGACGCCATACGTCTCATCAGCATGATTCATGATCCGCATGTTGCCCACCGCATCATCAAAGGTCATATTTTGCTGACTATAGGCCCAGTCGCTGACCTCACGATGCCAAGCCGGAACAAAATACCTCATACGCTTTTCAGAATCCTTTCTTTAAGCTTGTTGTAGCGTTTCGGAATCGACAATTCATTAAGCAGCTCAACCAAAGATTCCATAAACAGTACCATCATTACAATCGAGATTGGCAATGCATACAGTGGCTGCCAGATTTTCTTGGCCAAGAGACTACCCGCAATCTGCAATCCAACCAGCAGTGCCAAAACCAGGGCACTAAAAAAGTTGAACAATACCAATCGGCGCCGAATAAAACGTCGCGTTGGCCTACCGATCTCCACGCCCAGCAGATAGTTGCCACTGTGACGCATCCCCTTTGCCAATTGTCGTGGACTAAACATGACAAAAGCAAAAAAGTAGTCGATCAAAAATGTCATGACCATCGCAAAGCCGATCTGAAATCTAGGCTCTGACCAAAACGTTGGCATTTTAAACAAAGAAGCGATCAATGAGGGAATTATCAAAAACGACATTCCCAACATAAAAGTCATCATTGTTCCCAAGTTAAAGCCAATTGGAAAAACAGCTGCTTCAATTTGGCTTGGTAAAGATATTTGAATCTGCTCGGTTTCATAGTGAGCAGCATGGAAAATGATTGTCAGCCAGGCAATCAGCAGACTACCTATAACCAGTCCAACCATCAGCCAGCCGCCATTTTGCATGCTTAAAATCTCTCGGCACGGCAATACCAGCCGATTCATGTTTGAATGCAGCATATTGCCGACAATCAGTACCACCATGCCACCAATACCGTAAATCGTAGTGACATTGCCCAGCCATTGTACAAACATTGAACCAGCCGTCAGTACCATGATGATCATCAAAATCTTTAGTTGATGGTCATTACCAGCCGCAAGTTTGAATCCACTGGCAATAATGGTTGATTCAATCAAGGCAAAGATCAACGCCAAAAAGTTTTGTAGATACATTAATTGGCGCTGGGAGATTTCTTCGACGATTGACCATTTCATCATCACCAATAGTTGAATCACCATCATCGCTGCCATATAGGGACTAAAGCCCAGTGAAAACAGTGATAGATCTGGTAGATTGGCCCCGGTTAAAATACTGAGCATACTCATGTGGTAATGACAAATCATAGTCTGATACTCCGTTGTCATCTTCACCAATGGAACCGGAATCTGATTCCCTAGTGAATAAACAACGATTGCCATGATCGTAAAGAATGCTTTTTTTAGGAATGCTCTTGTCGAAACGTTTAATTTTTTTCTTTGCAAGTCTCTTCTCCGTTCTTTCTGTCCCAATTATTGACGCTTACCAAAGCCAAGCAACGTCTTTAGGGTATTTAAGAATCCAGATTGCTGCGTTTGACTCGCTGCTGCACTGACAGAAAGTGAAGTCGTTGAATTAGAGAGCTGTTGAGCCTGAGTCTCACTTACCGAATCCGCAATTGCCAGTGTGTCGGCAGAAGTCTGCTGTGCAGTGCTGGTATTAGAACTGCTGCTTGCGTCTAGATTGCTCTTAGAAGCTGAAAGCAGACTATTGAGCGAAGTCGAGTTGCTGATGGCATTTGATGAACTATTGGAACGAGAGGCAAACATGCTTTCATACAGGGTTTGACTTTCCGTTGCTGAAACCTCTAAACTCAGTGAATTTGAGGCACTCAACGATTCCATGCCGCTCTTGGAAGCCGAAAGCAGGCTATTGAGCGAAGTCGAATTGCTGATGGCATTTGACGAGCTATTGGAGCGTGAAGCAAACATACTCTCATAAATTGCCTGACTCTTCGATGCTGATTGTGCCATGCTCAGCGAAACCACTGTTGACGTACTCTGTGAAGCCTGAGCCATACTGTTGACAACCGAATTGGTACTGTTGCTGTTGGTATTATTGGTCAATACCGCAAGCAGACGCGTCATAATTCGATTCCGTGCAGTTGTTGCAATCGTCGTATTGACGTTCGCGACGCTGGTCGAAGCACTAGTGGAATTTGAAATGCTCAATGAAGTGGCTGCCGTTGAAGCTGAGATGCTTAACGAAGTGCTTGCAGTCGAAGCCGAGACGCTATCTGAATTGGAAGCACTGATTGAGACTGCATTGGCTGAAGTCGATGTTGACGTACTGATTGACGTACTTGTCGAATCCACAACGCTCGTCGAAGCGGCTGCGGAAGTACTCATTGATGCAGATTCTTCGCTTGCCGAAGTGGAAATGCTCGTCGATGCTGCTTCAGATGCACTGGTCGAGTTTACCTCTGACGTTGACGTACTAAGTGATGCGGAGTTTTCTTCACTTACTAACTTGCTGCCAGCTTCGGATGCAGATGTACTGTTGGCAATTGACTCACTTGTCGATGCCGAGTTGCTCATGGAGGCTGACTCTTCACTCGCTGAAGTAGAAGTACTCGTTGATACTGCTTCAGATGCACTGGTCGAGTTAGCTTCTGACGTCGACGTGCTGAATGATGCGGAATTTTCTTCACTCAATGACTCGCTGTCAGCTTCGGATGCTGACGTGCTGTTGGCAATTGATTCACTTGTCAAAGCAGAGTTACTCATGGAGGTTGACTCTTCACTCGTCGAAGCAGAGTTGCTCATTGAAACTGACTCTTCACTTGCTGAAGTTGAAGCACTCGTTGATGCTGCTTCAGATGCACTGGTTGAGTTTACCTTTGACGTTGAAGTGCTGAATGAAGTTGAGTTGCTCATGGAGACCAATTCTTCACTCGCTGAAGTTGAAGTACTCGTTGATACTGCTTCAGATGCACTAGCTGAGTTTACCTCTGACGTTGAAGTACTGAGTGATGCCGAGTTTTCTTCACTTGCTGACTTGCTGCCAGATTCGGATGCAGACGTACTGTTGGCAATTGATTCACTTGTCGAAGCCGAGTTGCTCATTGAAACTGACTCTTCACTTACCGAAGTAGAAGTACTCGTTGATACTGCTTCAGATGCACTAGCTGAGTTTACCTCTGACGTTGACGTACTAAGTGATGCCGAGTTTTCTTCACTCAACGACTCGCTGTCAGCTTCGGATGCTGACGTGCTGTTGGCAATTGATTCACTTGTCAAAGCAGAGTTGCTCATTGAAACTGACTCTTCACTCGCTGAAGTAGAAGTACTCGTTGATGCTTTCTCAGATGCACTGATCGAGTTAGCTTCGGATGCTGACGTACTGTTGGCAATTGACTCACTTGTCGATGCCGAGTTACTCATGGAGGCTGACTCTTCACTCGTCGAAGCAGAGTTGCTCATGGAGACCGATTCTTCACTCGCTGAAGTAGAAGTACTCGTTGATGCTGCTTTCTTAGATGCACTAGTCGAGTTAGCTTCTGACGTCGACGTGCTGAATGATGCGGAATTTTCTTCACTCAACGACTCGCTGTCAGCTTCGGATGCTGACGTGCTGTTGGCAATTGATTCACTTGTCAAAGCAGAGTTACTCATGGAGGCTGACTCTTCACTCGTCGAAGCAGAGTTGCTCATTGAAACTGACTCTTCACTCGCTGAAGTTGAAGTACTCGTTGATGCTGCTTCAGATGCACTGATCGAGTTAGCTTCGGATGCTGACGTACTGTTGGCAATTGACTCACTTCTCGATGCCGAGTTACTCATGGAGGCTGACTCTTCACTCGTCGAAGCAGAGTTGCTCATTGAGACCGATTCTTCACTCGCCGAAGTAGAAGTACTCGTTGATGCTGCTTTCTTAGATGCACTAGTCGAGTTAGCTTCTGACGTCGACGTGCTGAATGATGCGGAATTTTCTTCACTCAACGACTCGCTGTCAGCTTCGGATGCTGACGTGCTGTTGGCAATTGATTCACTTGTCAAAGCAGAGTTACTCATTGAGACCGATTCTTCACTCGCTGAAGTAGAAGTACTCGTTGATGCTTTCTCAGATGCACTGATCGAGTTAGCTTCGGATGCTGACGTACTGTTGGCAATTGACTCACTTCTCGATGCCGAGTTACT